>JAEYXQ010000001.1 GCA_023431205.1 Pseudomonadota bacterium
ATGGACAATGTGAAGGTTGGGTTCGCCTGGCTGCCGCACGGAGAAGGTCTGCCGCTGCCGGCGCGCCAGACGCAGGGCGCAGCAGGCTACGATCTCATCGCCGCGCTGCCAGCCGAGGCGCCGCTCACGTTGCAACCGGGCGAGCGCACCCTGGTGCCCTGCGGCTTCGCCATGGCGCTGCCGCTCGGGTATGAAGGACAGGTGCGCCCCCGATCGGGGCTGGCGGTGAAACACGGGATCACCGTGCTCAACGCACCGGGAACGGTCGATGCGGACTACCGCGGCGAGGTGAAGGTGCCGCTGATCAATCTGGGAACGGACGTGTTCGTGCTTCGGCGCGGGGACCGGATCGCGCAGCTGGTTGTGGCGCCGGTCAGCGTCATTCAGATCGTGGTTGAAGAGGCGCTGGAGGAGACGGAGCGTGGCGGCAATGGGTTCGGTTCAACGGGTAACGGCTAGCCTGGCACTGGCCCTGGTGCTGGCGGCTCCTGCACTGGCGGGAGACAGGGCCCTGCTCGACATCATCGGCTATTCGGAAGACGGCCGGTTCCTGATGTTCGAGGAGTTCGGCATCCAGGATGGATCGGGTTTTGCCTACTCCAACCTCTATGCCGTGGACCTGGTCGAGGACAGCTGGGTGGTCGGCACGCCTTTGCGGTTGCGCGCGAGCGACGAGGAGACTTCGCTTGCGCAGATCCGAGAGGAAGCGCTGACGGATGCACAGGCTGTGCTGGCTGAACTGGACATCAGCGTGCCGGCGGACGTGATTGCTTTGCTGGGTGATGGCGTGCCGGACCAGGACGGCAAGAGCCTGCAGTTCGGCCTGCCCGGCTATGAAGCGGGGACGGTGCGCGGCTCCCATGACCTGCGGCTCGAGACTTTTCCCGCCACCGCAGCGTCGCCGTGCCTAGACTGGTTCGGGGTCGGGCCGCTTGGCTTCGCGCTGAGCGTCACCACCGGAGACGAAGAGCGGCAGCTCCACCGGGACGACATGCTGCCGCGATCGCGCGGCTGCCCGCAGGATTATCGCATCCATGCGGTGGCGGTGCCGTTCGACAGCGCTGAGGGCGAGGGGGCTGTGGCGATCCTGTCGGTGTACCCGTACGGCTTCGAGGGGCCCGACCGGCGTTTCCTGGCGGTGCCGCTTGACCTCTGACCCGTTCTCAGCGGAGGAGACGCGTCGCTATTCCCGGCACCTGGTGCTCAAGGGCATGGGCGGAGCCGGCCAGCAGAAGCTGAAGTCCGCCCGGGTGCTGGTGGCCGGAGCCGGGGGGCTGGGCAGCCCGGCCATCGCCTATCTGGCGGCCGCAGGTGTGGGGACGATCGGAATTGCGGATAGCGACACCGTGGCCTTGTCCAACCTGCAGCGGCAGGTGATCCACGGCACTCCGGACATCGATCGCCTGAAGACGGCCAGTGCTGCCGCCTTCGTGGGCGAGCTCAACCCGAACGCGATGGTGGTGGAGCATCCGGCTATCGAGCCGGCAAATGCGGACGAAATCCTCGCCGGTTACGAGCTTGTGCTCGACGGCACCGACACGCTGGCGAGCCGCCGGATCGTGGCTGGCGCGGCAGCCCGACGGGGATTGCCGCTGGTGTCGGGAGCGATGTCGATGTTCGACGGGCAGGTGACGGTGTTTGCGCCGGGCGGACCGCAATTAGAGGCGGTGTTTCCGCCAGAGGCCGATGATGCAGACCTGCCGGGATGCGAGGTTACCGGCATACTGGGGCCACTGCCCGGCGTGATCGGCAGCCTGATGGCAATGGAAGCCATCAAGCTGATCACCGGCATCGGCGCGCCGCTGGTGGGACGGGTGCTGGTTTATGATGGCAAACGGGGCGAGTTCACCACCCTGGAGGTGTGATCGCCCTGCCCTCAGGCGTCCGGGTGCTTGAAAACGAGGGCGGCGTTGGTGCCGCCGAAGCCGAAGCTGTTGCTGAGCACAACGCCGAGATCGACGTCATCACGGCGCTGGCGCAGGATCGGCATGTCCTCGAAGGCCGGATCGAGCGTTTCGATGTTGGCGCTTTCGGCGATGAAGCGATGGCGCATCATCAGGATAGAGTAGATGGATTCGTGAACGCCGGTCGCGCCCTGCGAATGGCCGGTCAGCGACTTGGTCGCCGAGATCGGCGGGCATTTGCCTTCGTTGCCGAAGACGGCCCGGATCGCCTCGATTTCCTTGAGGTCACCCACGGGCGTAGAGGTCGCGTGCGGGTTGATGTAGTCCACCGGCAACTTCACGTTCTGCAGCGCCATGCGCATGCAGCGTTCGGCGCCTTCGCCCGAGGGTGCCACCATGTCGAGACCATCTGAAGTGGCGCCGTAGCCGACCACCTCGGCCCAGATTTTGGCACCGCGCGCCTTGGCGTGTTCGAGTTCCTCGAGCACCAGAACGCCGGCACCACCGGAGATGACGAAGCCGTCACGCGCTGCGTCGTAGCAGCGGGAGGCCTTCTCGGGCGTCTGATTGAAATCGGAGCTCATGGCGCCCATGGCGTCGAACAGGTCCGACAAGGTCCAGTCGAGATCCTCGTGGCCGCCGGCGAAGACGATGTCCTGCTTGCCCAGCATGATCTGTTCCATGGCATTGCCGATGCAGTGCTTGGACGTCGCGCAGGCGGCGGTGATGGTGTAGTTGATGCCCTTGATGCCGAATGCGGTGGCGAGGGTGGCCGAAGCCGTCGATCCCATGGCCTTCGGAACAGCCAGGGGCCCGATGCGCTTGGGGGACTTTTTCTCCCGGGTGACGTCGGCGGCCTCGACGATGGTGCGGGTCGAAGCACCACCGGAGCCCATGACGATGCCGGTCATGGGGTTGGAGATGTCCTTGTCCTCGAGCCCTGCATCGGCGATGGCCTGTTGCATGGCGAGGTAGTTCCAGGCCGCACCCTTGCCCATGAAGCGGGTGACGCGGCGGTCGAGAAGCTCGAAGGGATCGAGGCGCGGGTCGCCCTTGACCTGCGAGCGGAAGCCGAGTTCGGCGTAGTCTTCGGCGAACACGATGCCGGGGCGCGCCTGGCGCAGGCTGTCCGTCACTTCGTCGAGCGAATTGCCGATCGAAGAGATGATCCCCATGCCGGTAACGACAACCCGTCTCATCATGTCCTCGCTTTATCTAGTGTGGGCGCCTTGTGGATGGCGCCTCGTTATACGGAACGGAACACGTTGGCATTAAGGCCGGTTCAGGCGGTCTTCTGCTCATGAAGCTGCGCGTCGGTGAACAAGCCAACGCGCAAGTCCTTCGCTTCGTAGATCAATTTGCCGTCAGCCTTGACCCAGCCATCGGCAATGCCGAGCGTCAGCCGCGACCGCATCACCCGCTTAAGGTCGATGCCATATTCAACGAGCTTGACGTCCGTGGTGACCTGGCCGACGAACTTGATCTCGCCGCCAAGAGCACGCCCCTTGCCGGGCTGGCCAATCCAGCTGAGGAAGAAACCGGTCATTTGCCACAGGGCATCGAGCCCGAGGCAGCCGGGCATCACGGGATCGCCGATGAAGTGGCAGTTGAAGAACCAGAGGCTCGGATGGACGTCGAGTTCGGCCCGCACCAGGCCCTTGCCGTAGGGGCCGCCAGCTTCTTCGATGTCCGTGATCCGGTCAAACATCAGCATGGGTGGAGCCGGCAACCGCGCGTCACCCTGCCCGGGCAGCTCCCCTCGCCCGTGAGCCAGGAGCTCCTCGTAGCCGAATGACTTTTGCCGATCCGCCATGCGCCATCCCCAGTCGGTCTGAATATTGTCTCGTATAGGGGCGCGGTGAGGGGGTCAAGCCAGCCCCGCCGAGGCTCCGGAGATACGCAGAAACCGGGGGCGGCTTGTACCATCCGGTCACCGCCGGTATAAAGGGCGTTGAATTTCCGGCCCTTTCGCCCGAGTTGTAAGGACGCAATGACCGACCGATCTGCTGCCGCTCGCTCGCACCCGTCCCGCAAGCCCTGCCTGACGGCCGTGCTGCGCATGGCCGGCCTCCGGCCTACCCGCCAACGCGTCGCCCTGGCCGAACTGCTGTTTGCCGGACCGCATCGCCATGTCAGCGCCGAACAGTTGCACAGCGAAGCCGTGGGCTCCGATGTCAACGTTTCGCTGGCAACGATCTACAACACGCTGCACCAGTTCCACGAGGCGGGCCTGCTGCGCGAAGTGGCGATCGATGCGTCGCGGTCGTATTTCGATACGGACACTTCCGACCATCACCATTTCTTTGTGGAGGACGAGCAGCGGATGATCGACATCCCGGCTTCGTCGGTTGCCTTCGCATCGCTGCCGAAGGCCCCGGAGGGAATGCAGGTGAGCCATGTGGACGTGGTGATCCGCGTGCGCCGCGCACCCTTGCCGGTCGACACGCTCGATCTGCGGGACGCCACGCCGGCCGACGACGAACTGCTGGACTAGGCCTGGCAATCCACGCGCTGGTTGCTGGTGGGATCAGGTAAGCTTGCGGCCGCTTGCGGCTGTGTGATCGGCGTTGTCCATCCCTTTCATAACGCAATTGCCTGCTGACAGCGGGTGACATTCAGTGCACGCCTCCCATAGTGTGGGGGACCGGCAACGACGGCAAAGGTGGTCGATGGGCGCGAAGCTCAACCTCAACGCCTATTTCGAGCGAATCGGGTTCTCTGGTTCGATCGCCCCCACGGTAAACACCCTCACCCTCCTCCATGCGCTGCATCCCGCAGCGATCCCCTTCGAGAATCTCGATCCACTGTGCGGCCTTCCAGTCAGTCTCAAGCTGGCCGATGTGGAGCGCAAGCTGGTGCATGAGCGGCGCGGCGGCTACTGCTTCGAGCACAATCTGCTGCTCCTGACGGTCCTGCGCGAGCTCGACTTCAACGTTCGGCCAATCGCTGCCCAGGTGGTGTGGTCCAATCCGGAAGCAGTCTCGGCGCCGCCCACCCACTTGTTGCTGGCGGTGGACATCAGCGGCTCGACCTATATCGCAGATGTCGGCTTCGGCGGCCTGACCCTGACGGCACCGCTGAAGCTGCGGGCGGATGTCGAGGAAGAGACGCCGCATGAGCGCTTCCGCCTGACCGGCGGCGAAACGGGCTGGCGCCTCGAAGCGGAACTGCAGCCGGGCGAGTGGCGCACGCTCTACCATTTCACCACGGCCGAGTGGGCGGAGGCGGAGTACGCAGCGGCCAATGTGACGACCGCGAGCGGACCGGACTCCCCGTTCACGCGAGAACTTCGGGTGGCGGTGTCCCCAACAGGCCGACGGTTGGCGTTGCGCGGGAATCGCTTCACCACGTACCGGGTCGGTGAGCCGGCCGAGGAACGGCTGCTGGCCAGCGTGGCCGAAATCCAGGCGGTGCTCACCGACGAGTTCGGTCTCGACCTGCCGCAGTCGGATGTGCTCGACGAAAAGCTGGCGATGTTCGTTCCGGCTCCGGAGGCGAACGACTGATGGCTCCGGTAGCGGTCGATCCGGCCAAGGTGCGGGAGTTCCCGACCCAGCAGGATTTCGAGCGCTGGCTGGCGGAGAACCATGCGACCGCCGACGAGATCTGGATCCGCATCTTCAAGAAGGCGTCGGGCCGGCAGACCATCACGCCCGTTGAAGCCATCGACGCGGTGCTGTGC
>JAEYXQ010000126.1 GCA_023431205.1 Pseudomonadota bacterium
CCGCGACCTCGTCCTTCGACGAGCTCAGGATGAGGTCTATGAGAGAGCGGTCGCACCGAACCTTCGTAGACCTCATGGTGAGCCTGTCGAACCACGAGGTCGGTAACACCGCACCTGCAGTCTCTCGACCCCTTCACCACCCCCATCACACCCCCGGTGTCACCCCCGCGAAAGCGGGGGCCCATCCCGAGATGCCACCACAGCCGCAACGTGCCGGCGCAAGCACCTCAGGATGGATTCCCGCTTCCGCGGGAATGACACCGAGTATGTTGTGGCCCCTCGGCAAGAACCCTGATCTCTCCTACACCCTCCCCCTTGCGGGGAGGGTAAGGGAGGGGGTCCCACCACCCCCACAAATCTATCCCGCTTATCCCCACTCCCTCCGCATCATGCATACTCCCCCCATCTCTTCCGCGCGGGGCGGCCTGCAGCGACCAGTGGCGGAAGGACGGCCGGGCAGGGGAAGGTCGCTCTTTCCCTGGGCTCGTGGGTGGTCCGCTCAGGTTCGGCGAGGATGAACACTTCCATCCCCCTGTCCGAAATGGAGTCGTCGCGCCCCGTTCTAAAATCCCGGCGCCCCGAGGCGGTGACGTCTCACTCTTATTCATTCCAGAGGCGGCATCCGCCTCGGGGCCCCGCCTCTCTCACAACCGACGGCGCAAGTCGGCGGGGATTGTGCTTGTTCCAACCCCGTCCGCTTTGCTATTCCGGCCCCGGATACGTAAGGACACCGCCGCAATGACCACGTGGACCCCCAGCAGCTGGCGCAGCAAGCCGATCTCGCAGGTGCCGGCTTACCCCGACGCCGCCGAACTGGCCGAGGCCGAGCGGGTCCTGTCCACCTTCCCGCCACTGGTCTTCGCCGGCGAAGCGCGCGACCTCAAGACCAAGCTCGCTGCTGTCGCTCGCGGCGAGGCCTTCCTGCTCCAGGGTGGCGATTGTGCCGAGAGCTTTGCTGAGCACGGTGCCGATCACATCCGCGACTTCTTCCGCGTCTTCCTGCAGATGGCGGTGGTGCTGACCCATGGCGCCTCCAAGCCGGTGGTCAAGGTCGGCCGCGTCGCCGGCCAGTTCGCCAAGCCCCGTTCGGCCGACACCGAGACCATCGACGGCGTCGAGCTGCCGAGCTATCGCGGCGACATCATCAACGCCATCGAGTTCAACGATGGCGCCCGCCAGCCCGACCCCGACCGCATGCTGCAGGCCTATCGCCAGTCGGCGGCTACGCTGAACCTGCTGCGCGCCTTCGCTGTCGGCGGCTACGCCGAACTGACCCGCATCCACGAATGGACCATGGGCTTCATGAAGGGGTCCAACTGGAACGTCCGCTTCGAGGAAGTGGCGCGCAAGATCGACGACGCCATCACCTTCATGTCGGCTCTGGGCATTAACCCGGAAAACACGCCGGCGCTGAAGCAGACCAGCTTCTTCACCAGCCACGAGGCGCTGCTGCTCGGCTACGAGGAGGCGCTGACCCGTCGCGACTCCATCACCAACAACTGGTACGCCACCTCAGGCCACATGCTGTGGATCGGCGACCGCACCCGCCAGCCCGACGGCGCCCATGTCGAGTACTTCGCCGGCATCAACAATCCGATCGGTATCAAATGCGGCCCGACCCTCAGCAATGATGACCTGCTGCGTCTGCTCGACCGGCTCAACCCAACTGACGAAGCCGGGCGCATCACCCTGATCAGCCGTTTCGGCTCCGACAAGATCCACGATCACCTGCCGCGCCTGATCGAGACGGTGCAGCGGGCCGGCCGCACCGTGGTCTGGTGCTCCGACCCGATGCACGGCAACACCATCAAGGCCTCCACCGGCTTCAAGACTCGCCCCTTCGAGCGGGTGCTGTCGGAGGTGAAATCCTTCTTCGACATTCATCGCGAGCTCGGCACCTATGCCGGCGGCGTCCATATCGAGATGACCGGTGACGACGTCACCGAGTGCGTCGGTGGCCTGTCGGCAGTGACCGAGGCGACCCTGGCGGACCGCTACAACACCTATTGCGACCCTCGCCTCAACGCCTCGCAGGCGCTGGAGCTGGCTTTCCTCGTTGCCGAGCAGATCCAGACCGGCAAGCCTCACCAGCGTGTCGCCGCGGCGGGGGAATAACATCGGCAACATGGAACCCGATGCCGTTCCCAGACGTTAGCGGCACCGATTAAGGCGCACTGCGCCCTTCGCGTGCTCCTGAGAAAAGGCTTCTATGCCAACGTCCCTGTTTCCTCGTGCGACCCCCGAGCAGCGCCAGCGGCTCGAAACCGACCCGACGATCAAGCTCCTCAACGACTTCGACTGGTCCGGCACGCCGCTGGGGCCGATCGCGGCCTGGCCGGAGAGCCTCAAGGGCGCAGTGCGGCTGATGATGGTCTCCTCCACGCCGATGGCGATGATGGTGGGGGAACACGGCATCCTGCTCTACAACCACCCCTATGCCGGCTTTGCCGGCGGCCGGCACCCCCACATCTTTGGCAGGTCCTTCGCTGAGGCCTGGCCGGAGGTCACCGACTTCAACCGCCACAAGCTGGAACTTGGCCTCGCCGGTAACGCCCTGACCCTGCGCGATCAGGAACTGGTGCTCAACCGACATGGACAGCCCGAGACGCTCTGGCTGGACGTCCACTACAGCCCTATCCTCGACGACTCCGGAACCTCGCTCGGCACGCTCTGCATCGTCCACGAGATCACCGATCGCCGGCTGACCGAACAGGCGCTGGCCCGCAGCGAGGAGCGCCTGTCCCTGGCTTTGTCGGGCTCCGATCTGGTCGGCACCTGGGATTGGGATGTGACCACCAACCGCGTGGCGGCGGACGATCGCACCGCCCGCCTTTACAACATCGATCCGCTGCATGCCGGGCTCGGTGTTCCGGTCGAGCGGTTCCTCGACGCCATTCATACGGACGACCTGCCGCGTGTGCAGGCGGATATCCAGGCGGCACTCAGGAGCGGCACCGATTTCCGGGCCGAGTACCGCGTCACCGGAGCCGACGGCGTCACGCGCTGGGTGGTCGCCTCCGGCCGCCCTCGTCTTGGCCCCAGCGGCGAGGCCGAGCGCTTCCCAGGCCTCATCGTGGACGTCTCCGAACAACGACACGCCGCCGAGGCGCTCGCCGAGAGCGAGTTGCGCTTCCGCACCCTCGCCAACGCCATGCCGCAGATGGTGTGGTCGACGCGCGCGGACGGCTACCACGACTACTACAACGACCGCTGGTACGAGTTCACCGGCGCGCCAGAAGGCTCGACCGAGGGCGAGGCCTGGAGCGGCATGATCTACCCCGACGACCAGGAGCGGGCATGGTCCGCCTGGCGCCATGCGCTCGCCACCGGCGAACCCTACCAGGTCGAGTACCGGCTGCGTCACCACAGCGGCGCCTATCGCTGGGCATTGGCCCTGGCGCTGCCGATCCGCGACACGGACGGGCGCCTCGTGCGCTGGTTCGGCACCTGCACCGACATTCACGACTCCCGGCTGGTGGCCGAAGAGCGCGAGCTGGTGACGCAGGAACTGAGCCACCGGATCAAGAACATCTTCGCCGTGCTTATCGGCATCATCAGCCTGTCCGCGCGCGGCCGGCCCGATGTGAAACCCTTTGCCGACGAGTTGCGCGAGCGCATCTTCGCCCTGGGCGAGGCGCACGATTTCATCCGCCCGCGCCCGACGCCTGAAACCGGCAGCGGCGAAGCGACCATGCGGGGGCTGATGGAGCGTCTGCTGCGGCCCTATCGGCGCGGTGACAGCCTGCCTTTCGAGTTCCTCGGCGACGACCTGCCGATAGACGATGGCGTCGCCACGCCGCTGGCCTTGCTGTTCCACGAGCTTGGCACCAACGCCGCCAAGTATGGCCCGCTCGGCAGCACCGCCGAGGGCAGGGTAGTGGTCAGCGGCCACGCTGGCGGCGACCGCTACCATCTGTCCTGGAAGGAAATCGGCGGCAGTCCCTTGAGTGAACCTCCCGAGGCGGAGGGCTTCGGCACCCGGCTGGTCACCCTCAGTGTCGAGGGGCAGTTGCGCGGGCGCATCGAGCGCATCTGGGAGCAGGACGGCCTGCGCGTCGAGATCGACCTGCCGCTCGAAATGTTGCGCCGGTCGGCCCGGCTGCGGAGCAAGATTGCCGATGAGCCGGCGCAGTAGCGGCTAGGCCAGCGAGCCCTCGAAGCCGCCGAACAGTCGCATGCGCCGCGGCGGCTCGTCCTGTTCGGTGCGGCGGTGACGGGAGACCGCGAAGTTCACGGCGGCCTGCAGGTCGCTTTCGGTCACCGGCTTGGGCAAGACGCCAAGCGTGCCAGCGACCCCGTCGCCAAGCTGCGCAGGGTTGGCCGTCATGAACAGCACGGTGACGTTGTAGTCGCGCGCCAGCGCTTCGCCGATCAGCTTGCCGGTCGGGCCGTCCTGCAGGTTCAGGTCGACGAGCGCGATGTCGGTCCGGGGTGCGAACACCATGGCCGACGCCATGTCCGCGGCAATACCGACCGGTTCGTGGCCCATCTCGCTGACCACGTGTTCGATCTCGGTCGCCACGAAGATCTCGTCTTCGACCACTAGAATGCGGCAGGTCATATACAACTCATCCCATGCCTTCTGGCTGTCCGGTGCCAACTCCCTACGCGGAGGCAGGTTGCCGGCCGAAGGGCAATTCTCGCCCTTGTGATCCTCGAACTCTGCGGGCAGCGCGTTACCAAATCCCCAATATTGCCCGGAAGCAAGCGGCTTAGCACAACATTAACCCTAATCCCGCATAAACAGCGATGCTGTAGTCCGTGCCGGAGGGATGCCATGAAGCGCCACGCAACTTGTGCCTCAGCCCTGCTGGCGCTGCTCGCCGCCACTCCGTCTGTGGCGGCCGACTATCTGCTGCGGCCAGCCTACCCCCAGGAGTTCGGCTTCACCGACGAAAGCCTGGTCCGCTTCGAAGTCGGCGCCCGCTACTGGTACGCCTGGGGCGGGCAGAACGCCGGCTTCACCGATCCCACTCTGGGCAGCGTCGACCTGTCGGTCCGCGACCAGACGCACCTGCTCGAACTCCATGGTCGCATCGACGACCTCTACACCGACACCTACCTCAAGGGTTGGGCCGGCTATGGCGTCGGCACCACCGGCACCTACACCATTTCCCCCGCCGGCAGCGGCGCCATCGGCAATCAGTCCCGCATCGGCTATGCCGGCATCGACTATGGCTGGATGCCGCTCGGCCAGATGGATGAGGGCGCCGCCGGTGGGGCCTTCGTCGGCTACACCTACTGGAAGGACGCCCCCGATATCGGCACCGGCCAGGTCGGCGCGACCTTTGGCGGGCCTGGCGGTTCCCCGGACACTTTCACCGAAGCGCGCGACAATTTCGACATCCACGCCCTGCGCCTTGGCGTGCGCGGCACGGCCGAGTTCGACATGTTCGACATCCAGGCCGAGGTCGCGGCTATCCCCTATGCCCATGTCTCCGGCCAGTTGGGCGGAAGCGCCCCCAACGCCATCATCCCCGGTGTCTATGAAAACGCCCCCACCACTCTCACCGGGCGCGGATACGGCGTGATGACCGAGGCCATGCTCGGCTTCCATCCCACCGAGAACCTGACCATCCGCGCCGGTGGCCGCGCCTGGTACCTCCAGGGGGAACTGGACGCCGTGTTCAACGGCACTGCCGGCGGAGTTGCTTTCCCGGCCCAGACGGTCCCCTCCACCTACGCCTCGCTGTTCCGCTACGGCGCCATGCTGGAGCTTACCGGCAAGTTCTAGCGTTCTGCCGGGGGCCTTGCCGCTTGCCCATAACTGGGGGAGGGGGTAAGGCTCGCGCGCCCGGCGCTCCGCCGGTGCCGCCACGCCCCACCTCAGCAACGGCAGGACACAAGTGACCGACCGCCTTCGCATTGCGCTCGCCCAGCTCAATCCCAAGGTGGGGGACCTCGACGGCAATCTCGCCCTGGCGAGGCAAGCGCTGGCCGATGCCGTCGCCGCCAAGGCCGATATCCTGATGCTGTCGGAACTGTTCCTGGCCGGCTACTTCCCCGACGACCTCCTGTTTAAGCCGCGCTTTCTCAGCGACGCCTTCCGGGCTGCCGAGCAACTGGTGGCCGCCACCGACCGCACGGATGTGGTGCTTGTCCTCCCCACCATCTGGCAGGACAGCAACGGCCTCCACAACGCGATCATCGTCGCCGAGAACGGCAAGATCTGCGCCGTCCGCCTCAAGCGCGAACTGCCCAACAACGACGTCTTCTTCGAAAAGCGCTACTTCACCGCCGGCCCGCTGGCCGAGCCGGTGACCATCAAGGGCGTCTCCGTCGGCATCCCCATCTGCGAGGACATCTGGCACCAGTCCGTCTGCGACCACCTGCGCCAGCAGGGCGCCGAAATCCTGCTCTGCCCCAACGGTTCGCCCTACTGGCGCAACAAGCAGCACGTCCGCAAGAACCTCGTCCGCGCCCGCACCAGCGAGGACCTCGTCCCCATGCTTTATCTCAACCAGGTCGGCGGGCAGGACGAACTGGTCTATGACGGCGCCTCCTTCGGCATGGAGCCGGGCGACAAGCTCGTGTTCCAGGGCAAGTCTTTCGAGACCGACTTCATCGTCTCCGATTGGGAGCGCCGCGAGAACGGCTGGACCTGCGTCGAGGGTACCGTGCACGATCTTCCCACGGTGGAAGAAGCGCCGTGGCGCGCCTGCGTGCTTGGCCTGCGCGACTACGTCCACAAGAACGGCTTCAGCCATGTCGTGCTCGGCCTGTCCGGCGGCATCGACAGCGCTGTGGTCGCCGCCATGGCGGTGGATGCCTTCGGGCCCGAAAAGGTCCACTGCATCATGCTGCCCTACCGCTACACCTCCGAGGCCAGCCTGCAGGACGCTAGGGACTGCGCCGATCGCCTCGGCGTGCGCTATGACGTCGTAGCCATCGGCGAACCGGTCGATCAGGCGCTGGCCGAACTCGCCCCCATCTTCGGCGACCGCCCGTTTGATCTCGCCGAAGAAAACATCCAGTCCCGCATGCGCGGCGTGGTCTTGATGGCCGTCAGCAACAAGCTCGGCGGCATGCTGCTGACCACCGGCAACAAGTCCGAGATGGCGGTGGGGTACGCCACCATCTATGGCGACATGAACGGCGGCTACAATCCGCTAAAGGACATGTTGAAGATGGACGTCTATCGTCTCGCCGCCTGGCGCAACACGCATGTCCCCGGGGATTCTCTCGGCCCTGCCGGCGAAGTCATCCCCCAGAACATCATCGACAAGGCTCCCAGCGCCGAACTCCGGCCGGATCAGACCGACCAGGATTCCCTGCCGCCCTATCCTGTGCTCGACGCCATCATCACCGCCATGGTCGAACAGGAGCGTTCGATTGATGACATCGTCGCCCAGGGCTACGATCGCCCGCTGGTCGAGCGCATCGAGCGCCTCGTCAACATCGCCGAATACAAGCGCCGCCAGTCGGCACCGGGCCCCAAGATCACGCCCAAGGCCTTCGGTCTCGGCCGTCGTTACCCCATCACCAACGGCTATCGGGACCGCACGATCGGATGACCATCACCGTCCGCTGGGCGCCGTCCCCAACCGGCCGCATTCATCCCGGCAACGCCCGGCCGGCACTGCTGAACTGGTATTTTGCCCGCCGTCATGGCGGCCGGTACATCCTCAGGATGGATGATACCGACCAGGCCCGCTCCACCCGTGAGTTTGCTGACGGCATCGAACAGGACCTCGCCTGGCTGGGTATCACTCCAGACCAGCTGGTGCGCCAGTCCGATCGCACCGAGCTCTATGATGCCGCCCGCGACCGGCTGATCGCGGCAGGCCGGCTCTATCCGTGTTACGAAACCGAGGAAGAGCTCGATCGCAAACGCGCCCGCGCTCGGCTCCTGGGCAAGCCCCCGATCTATGACCGTGCCGCTTTGAACCTGAGCGAGGCCGATCGGACCCGTCTTGAAGCCGAAGGGCGCCGTCCCCACTGGCGCTTCAGGCTCGACGGCCGGCCGGTGCATTTCGACGACCTCATCAAGGGGCCGCAGACGGTCAACACTGCGTCCATGTCTGATCCGGTGCTGATCCGCGAAGACGGCACCTATCTCTACACCCTGCCCTCCGTGGTCGACGACATCGAGCTCTGCGTCACCCACGTCATCCGGGGCGAGGATCACACCAGCAATACCGGCACGCAGATCGAGATCTTCGAGGCCCTGGGCGGCACGGTGCCCACCTTTGCCCACCACAACCTGCTGCTCGACAGCAATGGCGAACCGTTCTCCAAGCGCGCCGGCTCGCAGTCCATCGCCGGTTTCCGCGACCTGGGCTACGAACCTATGGCCGTGGCGGTCATGTCCAGCCTCACCGGCACCAGCCTGCCGGTCGAGCCATACGAGACGCTCGACGAGATCGCCCTCAAGCTCGACTTCGCCAACATCTCTCACAGCTCAGCCCGCTTCGACACCGCCGAACTGGACTCGCTCAATGCCCGCATTCTGCACGGTCTGCCCTATGAGGCCGTGCGTGACCGGCTCTCGGCACTGGGGCTGGAAGGGGAAGCGCTATGGCTGCTGCTGCGCGACAACCTTGCCCGGTTCGGCGACATCGCCGAATGGTCCCGTCTTGTCGCCGGCCCGGTGACGCCCGTCGTCGCGGATGAGGACCGCGACTTTCTGGCGCTCGCCAAGGCGCTCTTGCCACCCGAGCCCTGGGACGACACCACCTGGTCGCACTGGACGGAGGCGCTGAAGGGGGCAACCGGCCGTAAGGGCAGGGCGCTGTTCATGCCCCTGCGCCTCGCCCTGACCGGGCGTCATGAAGGGCCCGAGCTTAAGTCCCTGCTTCCACTGGTTGGGCGTACGGGGTGTCTGGACCGACTACCCTGACCACCTTGTCCCCGAACTGCACCAGCCGCAGCCCGTTGTCGGTCTGAACCTTGGGAATGGGTCGGGTCACCGGCGTCTCCCCAGGTCCGGCAGGCCGTGGACGGGGCAACGGCACGTCGACCAAAGCGACGGTCTCGAGCGGAGCCTGGATCGGCGCTTGTACCGGTTGCTGGCCGCGAGGGTCGCGCATCGGCATCGGGAAGCGGGCCTCCCCGACTTCCACCATCATCTTGCCGCCGTCGGCCCCCATGGCGATCTTGCCCTGAACCTGCGGCGCTGCGTTGCAGCTCGAGGCCATGTCGACCTCCTCGCGGTAGCGGAAGGCATTCGGCAGTGAGGTGTAGGGCTGGCCGTACACATTGCGCATCTGCTCCGGCTCCTGGCCGGGATTGTCGTAGAAGTAGAGTTCCACCTGCGTGTTGGGACACATCTGCTGGCAGGTCATGGCATCGTTCTGCACATAGTCGGGCAGCGTGGCGTAGCTGATCGGCCAGAAATAACCGTCGCTGAGCCGCACGCAGACAGTGCGCACGGTGTTGAAGCCCTGGGCACCCCAATAGCCGCTGTCATCGATCATCTGGCCGCCGCTGAAATCGGTCTCGGACGTGGTGCCGAAGATGCGGTCGAACACGCCCTGGCGGTCGGTGGTGAAGGTCGCGCTGGAGCCGTCGGCACCGCAACCGAATCGGGCCATCTCCTGCAGGATCGCTTCGCGCTGGCCGGCAACGGCATTGGCCGTCTCCACCTGCTCGGCCACCTGCGCATAGTCGGCCCGCACCCGGAGCACCTCCTGGGCGACCTGCTGGCAATGCGGTGTCAGCACGCGGCCGGCGCGGGCATCGTCGTTGCATCCGTCGCGGATATAGCGGCTTTCGGCGGCCTGCACCGCCTGCTGCAACTGCCGCGCCGCCTGCGATCCGCCGCCGAACTGCTGGAATTCGGAGTTGCGGTCGAACTGCTGCAGCATGGCCGAAAGGTTGGCGCACTGGGCGGCCTGGGCATGGGCCATATCGACGTCCATCACCAGGCACACCGCCGCCATCACCATCAGGAGAAGGGCACGGACGCCCCGTTTGCAGTCGGTCACCAAATCGTCCTGTTCCAATCCGCCGGTGGTCGGCTTAAGGGATCGCTAGTGGGGAAGGCAACATTATACTGCACACCCTCGGCCCGGTAGCGCGCCGCGGTCACACCGCCGGGAGATTGTGCCTTCATGAGACTTGCGACACTGGACAATGGCCGCCCCGACGGGCAGCTCGTGGTGGTATCGGCGGACGGCAGGCGTTGTGTCTCCGCCGGCCGGATTGCCCCGTCCTTGCAAGCCGCCCTCGATGACTGGGACCGTGCGGCGCCCGCCCTGACCGAGCTGGCCGCGCGCCTCGACAGCTTCGACATTGCCGAGCAGATATTCGACCCGGCCCGGGCTCTGGCGCCACTGCCCCGCGCCTTTCAGTGGATCGACGGTTCCGGCTATCTCAGCCATCTCGAGCGCGTCCGCAGCCTCAAGGGCAGCAAGGATGCCGAACTTCAGTCGACGCGGCCGCTGCTTTACCAGGGCGGCTCCGATTCCTTCCTCGCCCCGACCGCGCCGCTCCGCATTCCCGACGCCGATCTTGCGCTGGATTTCGAAGCCGAGGTGGCCGTCATCACCGGCGCCGTGCCGATGCGCGCCAGCCGCGAAGAGGCAGCGGCGGCGATCCGCCTCGTCACTATCTGCAACGACGTATCCCTGCGCCGTCTCGTGGTCGATGACCTGCAGAACGGCTTTGGCTTCTTTCACGCCAAGCCCTCCACCGCCTTTGCGCCGCTCGTGGTGACGCCTTCCGCACTGGGCGACAAGTGGCGGGACAATCGCCTTCATCTGCCGGTGCGCGTCGAGGTCAACGGCACCCTCTATGGCCAGCCCAATGCCGGCACCGACATGCACTTCGACTTTGCCGATCTGATCGTCGAGGCAACCCGCACCCGTCCTTTGGCTGCGGGCACCATCATCGGTGGCGGCACCGTTTCCAACCGCCACGACGAGAGCCTGCCGATCAAGGCGGACGGCATCGGCTTCGGCTGCATCGCCGAGGCGCGAACGGTGGAGAAGCTCAAGTTCGGCCGCGCCCGCACGCCCTTCCTCAAGCCCGGGGACACCATCCGCATAGCCGCCATGGACGAGCACCGGTCTGTCTTCGGCGACATGGTGCAGACTGTGGAACTGTTCAGCCGCTGATCCTGAAGGGTTGCTTCAGGTAAATCTGTCTCCGCAAGTCCTTGACAACGTTCATAACATTTCCGTGTACGGCATAGGAGCTGTCATATCGGCGTGACACTCTGCCGGTGTTGATCTCCCCCCGAGACGTTGAGGATGACTCCCATGCCTATCCGCAATGCCAGCGCCGTAGCCGTTGCCGGGCTGCTGACCATCGGCGCCCTGACCGCCTTCGCCCAGGAGGCATTTGCGCCTCCTTCGAGTCCCGAGGAAGCCGTCGAGATGCGCCAGGCGTTGATGCGCGAGGATGGCGGCATCCTCCGCTCCGCTGGCAATCTCACCGGTGCCGACGCCGTCGCCGCCATGCAGACGCTCGAGACCAACTACTCCCACATTCCCGACCTGTTTCCGGAGAATTCCATCGTCGGTGACAGCAAGGCGCTGCCTGCTATCTGGGAGAACTGGGACGCCTTCGTCGCCATTGTCGACAAGGGCCGCCAGGCCGCTGCCGACGCCCTTTTTTAATAAGAATCGGGCTACACCGATACCTACACCGCCTCCCTCCGCACCATCGGCGGCACCTGCGGCGAGTGCCACCAGCAGTTCCGCGCCGAGTAAGGACTACGCCGTCGCCCCGCTCCTGCGCCTCCCTCCCCTTGATGGGGAGGGATTGAGGGTGGGGTGGAGCCGCGCGTCCAAGACCCGCGGCAACGTCACCGCCGCGGTTTTCTCTTGACCCCGCGCCCCACTCCCGACCATCATGCCCGCATGAAGACCCGGCGCATCGCTATTACCGGCTGCATTATTACCTGCTAACCACTCGTTGGCGGCGCGGTCTTCTTCATCCCGATCCCTGAAAGCAGAAGAGCCTCCCGCCGGTGCCGCCGGTGCCTTGGCCTTGAGGACGCTTTGATGACCACGGGAACTGCCCCGCTCCAGCTCTACAACACGCTCACCCGCCGCAAGCAGGCTTTCGAGCCCATCGATCCGGCCAATGTGCGCATGTATGTCTGCGGGCCCACGGTCTATGACTTCGCCCACATCGGCAACGCGCGGCCGGTGATCGTCTTCGACCTCCTGTTCCGGCTGCTGCGCCACGTCTATGGCGCCGATCACGTCACCTATGTGCGCAACATCACCGACGTCGACGACAAGATCAACGCCCGCGCCCTGCGCGACTATCCCGACCTGCCGCTGAACGAGGCCATCCGCCGCGTCACCGAAAAGACCGAAACGCAGTTCCGCAACGACGTCCGCGCCCTCGGCACAATCGAACCCACCGTCCAGCCCCGCGCCACCGACAACATCGCCGAGATGCAGGCGCTGATCGCGGCGCTGCTGGACCGCGGCCATGCCTACCAGGCCGGCGGCGAAGTGCTGTTCCGCACCCGCTCCATGCCGGACTACGGCCAACTCTCCGGCCGCAACCTCGAGGACAACCTCGCCGGCGCCCGCATCGCCGTCGACGCCCACAAGGAAGATCCCGCCGATTTCGTGCTCTGGAAGCTTTCCGCCGACAACGAGCCCGGCTGGGACAGCCCCTGGGGCCGCGGCCGCCCCGGCTGGCACATCGAGTGCTCGGCCATGAGCGAGCGCTATCTCGGCACCACCTTCGACATCCACGGCGGCGGCCTCGACCTCATCTTCCCCCACCACGAGAACGAGATCGCCCAGTCGCGCTGCGCCCACGGCACGCCGGTGATGGCCCAGGTCTGGATGCACAACGGCTTCCTCCAGGTCGAGGGGCAGAAGATGTCGAAGTCGCTCGGCAATTTCGTCACCATCCGCGACCTGCTCGAATCCGGCGCCATGGGCGGCCAGGCCTGGCCCGGCGAGGTGCTGCGCCTCGCCATGCTGATGACCCACTACCGCGAGCCCATCGACTTCTCCGTCGCCCGCCTCGAGGAAGCCGAAGCCAAGCTCCGCGACTGGCAGCGCGCCGCCCGCGACGCCGAGCCGGCGCCGGACGCCTCTCCGGACGACGCCGTGGTGGAAGCCCTGTCCGACGATCTCAACTTCCACCGCGCCAGCGTCGCCATCGACGCCCTGGTGCGCAGTGCCAATCGCGGCGACACGGGCGCCAGGGAGACCCTCGCCGCCACCCTCGGCTTCCTGGGCTTCAGCCCCGATTCCCTGCTGACCACCGACGACGGGTGGGAAGAACCACCCCACATCGCCGCCGCCATCGCCGCCCGCCTCGCCGCTCTGGAATCCCGCAACTTCCCCGAAGCCGACCGCATCCGCGCCGACCTCGCCGAGCAGGGCATCGCCCTCATGGACTACAAGGACGAAGCAGGCCGCCGCCAGACCCGATGGGAGGTCAAGCGGTGAACAAGGAGCCGTCCGAAGCAACCCCTCACCCATCTCGGCCTGCGGCCGATCCACCCTCTCCCGCAAGGGGAGAGGGGAGCACTGTGCCCCCGGTGAACTCGGTCCCCCCTTCTCCCCTTGCGGGAGAAGGTGCCCGAAGGGCGGATGAGGGGGTATCCCGACGCACGCAGCGTCTTCGCACCTTCGCCCGCCACATGCGCCGTGAACCCACAGATGCCGAGGCAAGGCTCTGGTCGCTCCTGCGGCCTCGTCGCTTCGCAGGCTTCAAGTTCCGCCGGCAGGTGCCCGTCGGTCCCTATATCGCCGACTTCATGTGCTACTCGGCCCGCCTGATCATCGAACTCGACGGCAGCCAGCACGCCGGCAACCCCCATGACCTCACCCGCGATGCTTATCTCCGCGCCCAAGGCTTCCACATCCTTCGCCTTTGGAACGACATCCTCCTGACCAATCCTGACACGGCCGCAGACTCCATCTGGCACTCCCTCAACCAGGAGTACGCATCATGATCGACCACACCGGCATCCTCGTCACCGACTTGGCCAAGGCCCGCGCCTTCTACGACGCCGTCTTTGCGGCCCTCGGCGGCACCTTCCTCATGGAAGTGCCCACCGAATACACCGGCGGCGTCCATGTCGGCGGCTACGGTCGCGATCAGCCCGTGTGGTGGCTGACCGAAGGTGCCGAGGCCGGCCCTGGCCGTCACACCGCCTTTGCTGCCCGCACCCGCGCCGAAGTCGATGCCTTCTACGCGGCCGCCATGGCCAATGGCGGTAAGGACAATGGCGGTCCGGGCGTGCGCGCCGAATACAGCCCGAATTACTATGCTGCCTTCGTCTATGATCCCGATGGAAACAACATAGAGGCCGTGTGTCATGCCCCCCAGTGAGGCGCATACCGGTGGCTGCCAGTGTGGCGCGGTGCGATTCCGCGTCACACGGCTCGGCCGTCCGTCCATCTGCCATTGCCGCATGTGCCAGAAAGCGTTCGGCGGCTTCTTCGGCCCGCTGGTCACCGCCCACAACGCCAGTTGGACCCGCGGTGAGCCGAAGTGGTTCCAAAGCTCCAACGCCGCCCGCCGCGCCTTCTGCGGCGAGTGCGGCACCCCGCTCGCCTACGAGACCCGCTTCGGCCTCGAACTCGCCATCGGCGCCTTCGACGATCCCACCGTCGCCGCGCCCGAGATCCAGGTGAACCCCCACGACAAGCTTCCCTTCTTCGACGGGCTCACCACGCTGCCGCTTCGCGAAGCGGAAAGCGACGAGTGGCGCGATTTCCTCGCCGGCATCCACTCCAACCAGCATCCCGACCACGATACCGAAGACTGGCCGCCGCGGGAGCAGCAGCCATGACCAAGACCTGGAGCGGCGGCTGCCAGTGCGGCGCCATCCGCTATCGCCTGACCGACAAGCCGAGCCACGCCCATATCTGCCATTGCCGCATGTGCCAGAAGGCCTTCGGGGCCTTCTACGCGCCCCTGGTGGGCGTCCAGCTCGGGGCGTTCGGGCTCACCCGCGGCACGCTCGGCACCTTCCGCTCCTCCGACAAGACCGAGCGCGGCTTCTGCCCGCAATGCGGCACGCCGCTGAGCTTTCGCTATCTCGACAGCGACTGGATCAGCGTCTCCATCGGCTCCCTCGATCATCCCGAGGCCTTCCCGCCGCTCGACCAGCACGGGGTCGAAAGCCGCATCTCATGGGTCAACGATCTCGGCCATCTTCCTGATCGTGGCTCGACCGAAAGCGAGGATGGCGAGGCCGCTGCCTTCATCCGCACCACCAACCACCAGCACCCCGATCACGACACCGACCGCTGGCCCGCATAGTCCGAGTAGCCCATGTCCCGCGAACGCCTCTATATCTTCGACACCACCCTCCGCGATGGCGCCCAGACCGCCGGCATCGAGTTCTCGCTCGAGGACAAGATCGCCATCACCGCGCTGCTCGAAGAACTGGGCGTCGACTATGTCGAGGGCGGCTATCCGGGAGCCAACCCGGTCGATACCGAGTTCTTCCGCGAGAAGCGCACGCGCCGCGCCACCTTCACGGCCTTCGGCATGACCAAGCGGGCAGGGCGATCTGCCGGCAACGACCCGGGTGTGCAGGCGCTGCTGCAGTCGGCGGCTCCGGCAACCTGCTTCGTTGCCAAGACCTGGGACCACCAGGTTCGCCTGGCGCTTGAAATCGAACCCGAAGAGAACCTCGAAACCATCCGGGAGACCGTCGCCGCTGCGGTCGCCGCCGGCAAGGAAGCGATGATCGATTGCGAGCATTTCTTCGATGGCTTCAAGAGCAATCCCGACTATGCCCTCGCCTGCGTGCGCACCGCTATCGAGGCCGGCGCGCGCTGGGTGGTGCTTTGCGACACCAATGGCGGCACCATGCCGGCCGAAGTCGCCGAGATCGTCGGCAAGGTCCTGGCGGTTGCTCCCGGCTCCCAACTAGGCATTCACGCCCACGACGATACCGGCCAGGCGGTGGCCAACACCCTCGCGGCAGTGGATGCCGGTGTTCGGCAGATCCAGGGGGCGCTCAACGGCCTCGGCGAGCGTTGCGGGAACGCCAACCTCATCACCATCATCCCCACCCTGGTGTTGAAGCCTTACTTCGCCAACCGCTTCGAAACCGGCATCGACGAGGCGCGGCTGGAGCGGCTGACGCAGATCTCGCGTGCCTTCGATGATCGCCTCAACCGCGCACCCAGCCGGCAGGCGCCCTATGTCGGCGCCTCTGCCTTCGCCACCAAGGCCGGCATCCATGCCTCGGCGCTGCTCAAGGATTTCTCGAGCTACGAACACGTGCCGCCCGAAAGCGTCGGCAACGAACGCAACATCATGGTCAGCCAGCAGGCCGGCAAGTCCAACCTGCTGACCGCGCTCGCCCGCCACGGCATCCATCTCGCCAAGGACGATCGCCGCCTCGAGCGCCTGCTCGCCACGGTGAAGGAGCGTGAGGCCCGCGGCTACTCCTATGACGGCGCCGACGCCTCCTTCTGCGTGCTCGCGCATGAAGTGCTCGGCACCCTACCGACCTGGTTCACCGTCGAAAACTACCGCGCCAGTGTCGAACGCCGGCACAATGCGCTGGGCGAGGAGGTCACCGTCACCGAAGCGGTGGTGAAGATTCGCGTCGACGGCGAATTGCTGATGTCTGTTGCCGAGGGCAATGGCCCCATCAACGCCCTCGATCTCGCCATGCGCAAGGACCTCGGAAAGTACTCCGCGCGCATCGAAGATCTCGAACTGGTCGACTTCAAGGTGCGTATCCTCGACGGCGGCACGGGCGCGGTCACCCGTGTACTGGTCGAAAGCCGCGACGGCACCGGCGAGCGCTGGTTCACCATCGGAGTGTCGCCCAACATCATTGATGCGTCTTTTGAAGCTCTGTATGAGTCGATTGCATACAAGCTGTTGAAAACTGAAGCGGCACAGCGGACAACAGAACGAGTAGCCTGATGTTGCGGCCGCTGGGCGGCCGGTATTTTCGTCCGGGAGGGACAACTGGCCGACACCGTTCCGAAACAGCCTCTTGCCCTGACCATCGGGGCAGCGGCGGCAACCCTTCTCGTGATCATCGGCGTTCTTGTCGGCCCCACCGTCGTCAGCTGCTTCAACAGCGATGAAAACCTCGGCATGTGCCTGCGCGGCAAGATGTCCGAGGCTGGCCTGTTCCCGCAGCAGGCAACAGCTCTGGCCGATCCGGCTGCACCCGAAGCACCGGCGGAGCCCGCCACCGACGCCGATGCCGTTGCCGACCTGCAGTCTCCCGATTCCGGCACCGAAACCGCAGCCGTTGGCGAGCCGGCGCTCGATGTCACGGCCGCTCCCGCTGCGGATGAACCTGCTGAATCCGATGAACTGGTTGCCGCAACCTTCGGGCTGCTGCGGGCGGAGCCGGATGGGTCCGTTGTCATCGCGGGCAGCGGCACACCCGGCACCGAGGTCGAGGTCTACGCTGACGACACCTTGCTTGGCACCGCAACGGTAGAGAGCAGCGGTGACTGGGTGGTTGTTCCCGACCAGCCGGTGCCGACCGGCGGTGTCGAGATCACCCTTGCCGAAGCCGGCAAGCAGGGCAGGGCAGCCGAGTCCTTCGTGGTCGTGATCGACGAGGACCGCAGCGGCGATCCGCTGGTGGTTGCCAGCACACCGGGTCAGGCAAGCGAGATCCTGCAGGGGCTCGAGCAGCCCGAGCGCATGGACGTGGCCACCGCCGAACAGGCGACCACCGCGCCGGCGCCGGACACCCGGACCGCCTCCCAGACTCCCGCTGATCCGGCCTCGACCCAAGAAGGCACGGACGCTCAGGCGCCCGCTCCCGCCGCAACCGCTGCTCCCGAGCAGCCGCCCTCCGCGGAGTCCGACGTGGCGCCTGTGCCTGACACAGACATTGCCACCGCCGAGCCGTCTGCCGAACCCGCTGCACCGACCGCGACCGAAGAGCAACCTACCGATGTCCCCGAGCAGCCGCTGCCTGAGCAGGCAGCGCCAACGGCGGCTGCGGCAGAAGGCTCCCCGGAGAGCAACGAACCAGCAGCCTCGGGCGACGCGTCCTCGTCAGCCGGTGAGCCCGCACAGGCGGTTGCCTCGGATGAGCCCCCGGCAGCGCCGGACAGCGCTTCCAGTGAACCCACCGCCGCTCCCGCGGCAGACGCTTCGGCAACACCGCCCACCATCGACGCCATCGAAGTCGAAGAAGGCCGCACGTTCTTTGCCGGCAGTGGTCCGGAAGGCGCGACCATGCGCCTCTATGTCGACGACACTTTCGTTGCCGATTCGGTCGTCGAAGGTGGTCGTTGGCTGGTCGAAGCTGGCAACGTGCTCACCAAGGCGGCGCAGCGCGTCCGCATCGACATGCTGGGCGCCGGCAGCGCTGATGTCGCCGCCCGTGCCGAAGTGAACTTCGTCATCGATCTGCCGGAGGAGGGCGCTCCCACCGCCATCGCCACAGCAGACGTTCCCGAGTCACCTGCCACTGCTTCCGAGGCGGCAGCGCCGGCCCCGGAGGCCACTGCGCAACCTGCGGACAGCTCTGCCGAGGCCACCACCCAGCCGGCGCCGACGCCAGCAGCAACCACCGCCGCTGCTGACACTGAGCCGGCCCCTCCCGCAGCGCCCGATACGCAGCCCGCGTCCGAGACGGCTGCCTCGGCAACCGCGCCGGCAGTGCCCACGCCGTCAGCCGAACCGGCTGCACCGCAAGCAGAGCCCGCCGCCACCCCTGTACCTGCGGAACAGCCTGCCCCTGCAGCGCCGGCCGAAGCGGCAGCACCCGAGGCGGACGTCCCGACCCTGGTCGCGGTATCGGTGGGCGGTCCCGATGCGGAGCGCTTTGCCGCCGGCAAGGCCATCATCCGCCGCGGCGACAATCTCTGGACCATCGCCCGTCGCGTCTATGGCGAGGGCATCAAGTACACCACGATCTACGAGGCCAACACCGGCCAGATCCGCGACCCGGATCGCATCTATCCGGGCCAGGTGTTCGATCTGCCAACTGGTGAAAACTGATGCATAATGGCCCGCCTCGTCGGCGGGCCATTGATTCCCGGGGCGATGCACCCCATGTTCCATCGCAATTCGCCGATTATCCTGGGCTAGCCATGCAAGACGACGAAATTGCCACCATCATGCGGGCGCTTGGCCATCCGGTCCGTCTCAGCATCCTGCGCATCCTCGCTGCCCAGGAAGGGCGTGAGTGCTGCTGCGCCGACGTCACCGAATCCCTGCCGCTGGCGCAGTCCACCGTGTCGCAGCACATCAAGGTGCTGCTCGATGCCGGCCTGATCGAGCGCAAGCCACGCGGCACCCGCAACTGCTACATCGTCCAGCATGCCCGGCTCGCCGAACTCGGCTCCGCCTTCACCGGCATGATCTCGGGCCTTGCCACAATTGTCCGGGAAGCGGAACTAGCCTGATGACCGCTCCAGCACCGGAAAAGAAGCCGTCCGTCAGCGCGGACGAAGGTTCAGTGCTTTCCACGGTCCGCCACCTGTGGGGCTATATGTGGCCCGCCGACCGTCCCGACCTGCGCCTCCGGGTGATCCTGGCCTTCGGCGCCCTGCTCCTGAGCAAGGTCGCGACCACCCTGATCCCCTTCGCCTACAAGGGCGTCATCGACAGCCTGGACGGCAGCGCCCCCGACAGCACCCTGATCCTCGGCCTCGCCGTGCCGATCGTGCTCGTCATTGCCTACGCCCTCGGCAACGTCATCGATGCCGGCTTCCAGCAGTTGCGCGACGTGCTGTTCGCCAGCGTCGGCCAGCATGCGGTGCGCAAGCTCGCCCTTGAGACTTTCCATCACCTCCATCGCCTGTCGCTGCGCTTTCATCTGCAGCGGCGCACCGGCGGCCTCAGCCGCGTCATCGAGCGCGGCACCAAGGGCATCGAGACGGTGGTCCGTTTCGCCATGCTCAACATCGCCCCGACCATTGTCGAGTTCGTGGTCGTCGCTATCATCTTCGTGTGGATGTTCGGCGTCAGCTATCTCGGCGTCCTCGTAGTGATGATCTGGGGCTATCTCTACTTCACTATCAAGGCCTCCAACTGGCGCATCGGCATCCGCCGCGCCATGAACGAGTCCGACACCGACGCCAATGGCAAGGCGATCGACTCGCTGCTCAACTACGAGACGGTGAAATACTTCGCCAATGAGCGCATGGAGGCCGAGCGCTTCGACCAGTCGATGGCCGGCTACGAACGCTCCGCCATCCGCATCTGGACCTCGCTGGGCGTCCTGAACTTCGGCCAGGCCGTGATCTTCTACGGCGGCTTCCTGATCATCAGCATCATGGCCGTGATCGGCGTCATGAACCGCACGCTCACCCTGGGTGATTTCGTGCTGCTCAATACCTTCCTGATGCAGATCTACCGCCCGCTCAACTTCATCGGCTTCGTGTATCGCGAGCTGCGTCAGGGGCTCACCGACATCGAGGAGATGTTCAAGCTCCTCGACCGTGACCCCGAGATCACCGACAAGCCCGGCGCCCAGCCCCTGGCCGTCACTGGCCCGGTGATCCGCTTCGAGAACGTCAGCTTCCACTACGATCCCGACCGCGCCATCCTCAAGGATGTCAGCTTCGAGGTCCCCGCCGGCAAGACCGTCGCCATCGTCGGGCCCACCGGCGCCGGCAAGTCCACCATCTCGCGGCTGCTCTACCGCTTCTACGACGTCACCGGTGGTCGCATCACCATCGACGGGCAGGACCTGCGCGACGTGACCCAGGAGTCCCTGCGCGCCACCATCGGCATGGTCCCCCAGGATACCGTGCTGTTCAACGACACCATCGGCTACAACATCCAGTACGGCCGCAACGACGCCAGCATGGAAGAAGTCCGCGAGGCGGCGGGGATGGCCCAGGTCGCCGGCTTCATCGAATCGCTGCCCAAGGGCTACGACACTCCGGTGGGCGAGCGTGGCCTCAAGCTGTCGGGCGGCGAGAAGCAGCGCGTTGCCATCGCCCGCACCATCCTCAAGTCGCCCTCGGTCCTGATCCTCGACGAGGCGACCTCCGCCCTCGACACCAAGACCGAGCGCGACATCCAGTCCGCCCTCGATGTCGTCTCGCGCAACCGCACCACCGTGGTCATCGCTCACCGGCTGTCCACCGTGGTCAACGCCGACGAGATCCTCGTTCTCCGCGACGGCCAGGTGGCCGAACGCGGCAGCCACGCCGCGCTCCTCGCCCAGGACGGCATCTACGCCCAGATGTGGAACCGCCAGCGCGAGGCCACCGAGGCCGAGGAAGCCCTCCTGCGCACCACCAACGATCCCGAAGGCTTCGTCAAACGCCACGACGCGGCGGAATAGGCCAGGGCGTCAGCCCTGCTCCTCCACCGGCGCGGTGTGCCCATGCAGCCATTCCTCGAGCACTGGCTTGCGAAAGGTGCCCGCCTCGAGGTGGGAGTAGATGAATTCGATCCACTCCTCTTCAGTGCCAGTCGGAACAGCCCCATTGGCCTGAAGGAACAGGATCGTGCTGGCGAACGCCACGCGCTTGTTGCCGTCGATGAAGCCGTGATTCATGGCAAGGCTCTCCCACAGCGCTGCCGCTTCCTCGATCAGATCGGCGTAGTAACCGGTCTGCGGCCGCAGCAATGCCGACAGGATCAAGCCTTGGTCGCGTACACCCGGTGCGCCGCCATAGAGGCGCAATTGCTCGGCGTGAATCCAGAGGACATCATCGAGGCTCAGATAGAGACGCTGCAGCATGGCTATTTAGCCAGAGCTTCATAGACCTTGCCCCAGCGGCCAACACTCTCCTGATGAAGCTTCACGATCAGCGGATTGACCCGTGGCGCGTTGCCCTGATTGACGAGTTTGGCATACTCCTCCGCTGACAGCACCACCGCCACATCGCGCCCGCTCTTCTGGATGTGAACCGGCCCGGCCTGCGCCATCTCCAGCACCTGCCCGAACTTGTTCTTGGCGTCCGTCGCACTGATTGCGGCCATCACAATGCTCCTAGCTAAAATAGCTAAACCCATATGTAGCTAAAATGGCCAAAACAGCAAGGCCCGCATCGCTGCGGGCCTTGCTGGATCATTCACCGGCGGTTGCGGAGCCTACTCCGCCGCCTCCGGCCGGCCACCGCGGTCGTTCTCGCCTGCCGGCACGTCCTTGCTGACGATGTAGCGTTTCGAGCCGTCCGCTTCGGCGGGGATCTCCACCGCCATGCCGTCGAACCCGGCCGGCCCGGCGGCAACAGCCGTCTGCCGTCCGCGTCCGCTGACCCAGCGGCCGAGGCGGGCGAAGGCCGAGCCCACGCCCTTGATCTGCCGCCACATCACGCTGGGCGCCGTGATCATCACCGGCACCATCACCAGCGTCAGCGCCGTCGAGAAGAACAGGCCCGACACCAGCGCTGCCGACAGGTGGATGAACCACGATCCGGCAAGCCCGCCCACCACGATTTCGCGGCGGAGGAAGTCGAACTCCACGTTCGCCCACATCGGGATCACGCCCAGCGCCGTCAGGAAGGCGGTGAGCAGCACCGGCCGCACGCGCTGCGCGGCGGTGAGCAGCATCGCCTTGACCGGCTCCACCCCCTGGTGGCGGTTGTAGTCGTTGTAGGTGTCGATCAGCACGATGCCGTTCTTCACCACGATGCCCGCCAGCGCGACGATGCCGAGGCCGGTCATGATCGCCGAGAAGCTCATCCCGGTCATCAGCATGCCGAGCAGCACGCCGGCCACGCTCATGATCACCGTCGTGAGCGTCACCATCACCTGGTAGAAGCTGTTGTACTCGAGCAGCAGGATGAAGAAGATCAGGAACATCGCCATGCCGAAGGCCTGCACGATGAAGGCATTGGCATCGCCCATCTGCTCCTCGGCCCCGGTGAAGGCCACGGTGATCGTATCGGGGAAGTCCTGTTCCCCGATCCAGGCCTGCAGCTCACGCACCTTGTCCGCGGCATAGACGCCTTCCGGCAGTCCGGTCAGACCGGAAGCCACGGCCATCACATAGACCTGGTTGCGGCGTTCGATATTGGCCACCTTCGGCACCGGCGTGCGGTCGATGAAGTTGGCCACCGGGATCATGCCCTGGGTGGTCGCGATCCGCATGGAGTCGAGTGCGTCGAAGGTGCGCTCCTCCTGCGGCAGGCGGACCTTGATGTCCAGCTCGTCCCCGGTCTGGGCGTCGCGATAGGTGCCCAGGTTCACGCCCGAGGTGATGAGCTGCACGTAAGGCGCAAGCTCGCGCACGCCGATCCCGTACTTGGCGGCTTCCACCCGGTCGATGGTGATCTGCCAGTCGATGCCGGGGGAGGGGCGTCCATCCTCGAGGTCCACGGTCTCCGGCCAGCTGGCCAGGTGATTGCGGATCGCGGTGACGGTCGGCACCAGGTCGTCATAGTTGGTGGACTCGACGCGGATGTTGATGTCCTTGCCGGCCGGCGGGCCGTTCTCGGCCGCCAGCACCTGGATGTCGAGACCGGCAATGTCGGCAACCCGCTCGCGGATATCGGCAAAGATCTGCTCGGCCGGAACGCGGTGGTTCCAGTTCACCAGCTGCAGCTGGAAGTTGCCGATGGTGTCCGGCGGGGTCGAGCCGAACGCACCGGTCGAGCCGAACTGCATGATCACGTCCTGGATGCCGTTGACCTGCATGATCTCCTGCTCGACCTCGATCAGCATGTTGCGGATCTCTTCGGGCGAGTAGTTGCCGCGGCCCACCACGGCGACCGTTGCGTATTCCGGCTCGGATGCCGGGAAGGCTTCGGTGCCGGTGGGGTTGTTGGCATAGGTCACGAAGATGCCGACGATGATGGCGAATCCCACTGCCAGCGTCGGCAGCGGCCAGCGCAGCAGGTGCTCCAGCGTCCGCACATAGATGCCCGTCAGTCCGCCCACCTTCTTGGAGTCGAACTTGTCCGGATACATCACGATGTCGGCCTTGGCCTTCGCTTTCTCGTCCACATGAGTCGAGGCGATGACGGCGCCGATCACCGGCATGAAGATCAGCGCCGAGATCAGCGAGGCCACCATGACGATGATCACGATGATCGGCAGGTAGCTCATGAACTTGCCGATGATGCCCGGCCAGAACAGCAGCGGCACGAAGGCGCCGAGCGTCGTGGCGGTGGCGCCCACCACCGGCACGAACATCTTGCGCACGGCAAGGATGAACGCCTCCTTCTTGGAGACGCCCTCCTGCAGCTTTCGCTCGGCGTATTCCACCACCACGACGGGATCGTCGACGAGCACGCCCACGGCGATGACGAGGCCGAACATCACCATCATGTTGATGCTCATGCCCAGTGTCTGCGCCACCAGGAACGCCATCATGAACGACAGCGGGATGGACAGGCCGATCATCAGCGCCGGGCGCACGCCGAGCGTCGCCACACAGGTGATCAGCACCAGCGCCACCGCGGTCAGCACCGCTGCTTCCAACGAGCGGAACAGGTGGGTGGTGGTGTCGGCCTGGTCGAGGAAGTACGAGTAGGACACCCCGTTCGGCCAGTCCTTGGCCGCCTCTTCCGTCGCGGCGCGCACCTTGTCTGACACGTCGATGACGTTGGTGCCGAGCTTCTTGGAAACGCCCAGGATCAGCGCCGGAGAACCGTTCACCTGCGTGTATTCCGTCGCATCCGCCAGCGTGCGGGTGATGGTTGCCACGTCGCCGAAGGTCACGACGGTGTTGCCGTCGGTCTTCAGCGGCAGGCTGTAGACGTCCTCGGCCGTGGTGATCAGGCCCGGCACTTCGATGTTGAACGAGCCGTTGCCGGTGTTGAGCGTGCCGCCCGGCACCACCATGTTGTTGCGCGCCAGCGCGTCGAACAGCTGCCCGGCGGTGAGCCCATAGGCTTCAAGCCGCAAGAGGTCGATGCGGATTTCGAGCTGTTCCTTGCGGGCACCCGACAGTACCGCCTCGCGCACTTCGGGAATGGCCTCGATCCGGTCCTGCAACTGCTCGGCCCGGCGCACCAGTTCCTTTTCCGGGGCGGAGCCATAGACCGCCACGGAGATGATCGGCATGCCCACGAGGTCGACTTCGTGCACGCTCGGATCTTTGGCGTCCTCCGGCAGCTTGGCGCGGATGGCATCGATCCGCGCCCGCGTGTCCTGCAGCGCCTGGTCCTTGTCGGCGTTGATGTCGAACTCGAGGAACACCGAGGCGTGCCCCGTGGTCGACGTCGAACTGATGTTGACCAGGTTCGGCAGGTTCGCGAGTTCCTCCTCCGCCGGCTTGGCGAGCAGGTTCTCGGCATCCTTGGGTGATACGCCGGTCTGGGTGATCGAGACGTACAGGTACGGTACGTCGATCGCCGGGAAGCTTTCCTTCGGCAGCGACAGATAGGCCGCCGTGCCCGCTCCGAGCATGATGACCATGACCGTGAGCACGACCCTGGGCATGCGCAGGATCTTTTCGATGAAATCGAGCATGGCGAGCGTCCTAGCTGGCGGAGGTTTCGGTAGTCGTTTCGGACTCTGTTGCCTCCGCAGCGCTCGCCGCGGTTGCATTCACAGCCTGTCCGGCCGTCACGTTTTCCTGGCCCACGGTGATCACCTGCGCGATCGCGGGCAGGCCGGTCACCCAGACGCCCTGGCGGGTGTCGCTGACGATCGTCACCTCGTGGAAGGCGACCTTGCCGTCTTCAACCGTCCGCACCCCGAGCATGCCGTCGTCGTCCAGCGTCAGCACCGATTGCGGCAGCAGGTGCCCCGGTGCAGTGCCGATATTGACGATGGCCTCTGCGGTCACCCCGTCGCGGATGGCGAAATCGCTGTTCGGAATCTCGATCTCCACCGGGAAGGCGCGGGTGGCGTTGTCGGCCTGCGAGGCGATGTAGCTCACCTTGCCGTCGACAGTCTGGCCGGTGACGGTCTTGATGATGGCCGCAAGGCCAAGCTTTGCCAGACCGATATGAGCCTCAGGCACCATGCCGGTGAACACGATCGGGTCGAGCTGGATGATGGTGGCGCACGGTGTGCCGGCGGCCAGCATCGAGCCTGCAACGGCAACGGGATCCTGCACCAGCCCGTCTACCTTGGCCTTGATCTCGGTACGGGCGAGTTCCGCCTTGGCATTGTCGAGGCCGGCTTCGGCAGCGCGGACCTGTGCCTGGGCGCCGCTCAGCGCCACCTGGAGCTGCGAGGCGGTGTTCGCTGGGGCAAGCCCGCGGTCGCGCAGATTGGCGTTGGTTTCGACGTCGGTCTGTGCCTGCTGCAGCGCCACTTGCGCCTGGGCGAGGCCGGCCTCCGCCTGGGCCACGGCCGCGGCGCGCGTACCCTGGTCGAGCGTGCACAGCAGGTCACCCGCCGCGACGCGCTCGCCTTTGGTCACATGCACGGTTTCCACCGTGCCGCCGGTCTCGGCCACCGCAGTCACCACCGACTTGGCCTGGGTCCGGCCACGCAGCGGCACCTCGATCGGCATGGCCTGGGCGGTATAGAGCACCGTGCGCACGTCCTGCAGCGGCTCTTCCGCCTGCTCGGACTGGTTGCGCTGGGCAATGGTCAGCGTCGGGTCGTTGGCGGGGGCTTCATGCTGCGCCAGCAGCCCGGCCTCCTCCAGCTGCGAGGAGAGGGGGCCATGATCTTTGCCCTCGATCACCGAGATGATCGGGCGTTCGCCATTGCCCGGGCCCTGACCGCCCTGGACCAGGGTTCCGGTAGCAAACCAGGCGGCGGCAAGCAGGAGGATTCCCAAGGCCAGTCCATAAGAAAACAGTGCACGCATTGTTGTTGTCGCCCCTTATTCCGCTGCAGCCTTCTTTGGCTCTGCTCTCGCCGCCGTGATGAGTTCGTGCATATGGGAACGCATGTATTGTTCCGCAACACCCAGCACTGTGCGTCCGTAATCCAGCACCCACTTGTCAGCCGGTGTCAGTTGTCGCTCGTTCTGTGCAGTCTCGATTGTCTTGAGGCCCTGCGCGATCTTGTCCGCGTGTTCCTGGACCCGGCTTTCCACCAGGTCAGCCGGCAGGATATGCGCGAACCGGGCAAACAACAGGAACGGACTGCGGAACACGTCGTCGCTCAGGGGCTCGCCCAATGCGGCAACGAAAGCGTCGCGACCGGCTTCGGTGATCGAGTAGATTTTTTTCGCGGGTTTGCCGTCCTGCTGCTCCGTCCGGCTCGTCACCAGTCCTTCGGTTTCGAGCCGAGCCAGCGCCGGGTAGATCGAGCCGAAACTCGCGTCCACGAAGTAGGCGCATTCGCCTTCCACGCAAAGCCGACGGATTTCATATCCCGTCGCTTCGCCCTCATAGAGGATGGACAGGCACAGAGTGCGGACGTTCATGGCGAGCGGTTTCCGAGCATATGCTGGTTCGATATATGCCGGGTGTTTATATCCCCCGCCGGTTCCGCGGCAAGGGATTGCTGCTCACGCTCGTGTCAGATCAGTTAAGCACTGGTTGCATGGCTGGGGGATCCGACCAGCCGCGCCATTTCCGAGGCAGCGCGCTGCGCCAGTTCCAGGCTGGAAGCCGCCACGAAATAGGGGTTGAGGAATCCCGCCCCACGCTTGCCGTAGCGCATCGGCTGCCCGTCGAGGGTCACCACCGCACCGCCCGCTGCCTCTAGCACGGCTTGCCCCGCTGCGGTGTCCCACTCGCAAGTCGGGGTAAAGCGGGGGTAAAGTTGCGCCCGTCCTTCGGCCAGCAGGCAGAACTTCAGCGACGAGCCGACCGAAACATCGGCCTCTACGTTCAGGATACGGCACAGTTCGGCCAGCGCCGCATGGCCGTGTGAGCGGCTGGCGACGATGCGCAGCTTTTCGGCATGAATAACCCCGATTTCGCTGCGCCTGCCGTCGAGATGGTAACGGAAGGCTCCCGCTTCACTGCCGACAAAGGCCTCCCCGGTGACCGGCGCTAGCACCACGCCGAGCGTCGGCAAGCCATGTTCCACCAGCGCGATGTTCACCGTGAACTCGCCGTTGCGCTTGATGAACTCCTTGGTTCCATCGAGCGGATCGACGACGAAATAGCGCTCCCCCAGCTCCGGTATTATCCCGGCGGCCACGCTTTCCTCACCCAGGATGGGTATGCCCGTCCCGCTAAGATGCTGAACAATAACGGCTTCTGCCGCTGCATCGGCCTCGGTCACAGGTGACCCGTCAGCCTTGGCAACCGCGGTGATTGGCCGGCCATAGACCTCCATGATCACGTTCGAAGCCGCTAGTGCGGCCTCCAGCACCAGCTCGGTCAGGCCTGCAGTGGGCTGGGCAAGGGCAGGAGTGCTGGACATGAAGGGGGCTCAGCTGCGGTTCGCCGCTCGTGTACCGCCCTCCACGCCTCAAAGCAATCTGACCGCCCGCCCAATGGCGATGCTACCGCAGCAGGCTCTGCCCGCCATCCAGCCAGATCGGCGTGCCGGTGATGTGCCGGGACGCATCCGAGGCAAGGAACAGGATGGCATCCCCCACATCCGCCGCCTTGCCCGGCTTGCCCCCGGTCAGCGGAATATCCCCCTCGGGGAACTCCGCCGGCACCTCCGCCTCTTCGGAATTGCGCTGCTGGGTGTTGTCGGAGATCTCCGACTCAATGGCGCCGGGGCAGATCACATTGATGCGGATGCGGTGCTGGCCGAGTTCCACCGCCAGTTGCTGCGTCATCGCCACCTGGCCCGCCTTGGTCACCGAGTAGGCTGTCGCACCGGGATTGGTGAAGGTGCGGGTACCGTTGATCGAGGCGATCACCACGATGGAGCCGCCGCCGCCGCGCTTCAGATGCGGCACCGCATGGTGGATCGTCAGATAGGTGCCGCGCAGGTTGACCGCGATGGTCTTGTCCCATTCTTCCGGCTTGAGGTCATCGATCGGCGCCCAGACGCCGTTGATGCCGGCATTGGCGACCACGATGTCGAGCCGGCCGAAAGTCTTGATGGTCTCGTCCACCAGCGCCTTCATCTTGGCGTCGTCGCTGGTATCGGCGGTGATCGCCTTGGCCGTACCGCCCCCGGCCTCGATCTCGCGTGCGGTGGCCTCGATTTCCTCGGCCGTGCGGCTCATCACCACCACCTTGGCACCGGCCTCGGCCAGCTTCAGGGCCGCCGCCTTGCCGATGCCCGATCCGGCACCCGTGACCAGAGCGACCTTGCCGTTGAGATCCTGCATGTTCTGCCTCCTGTTGCGGAGGCAGAACGCATATGGGGCCGTTCGGTTGTCGGGCTTAGTGGCCGCGCTTGACCGTGTGGTCTGCCTCGATGATCGCCCGCGTCAGGCTGCCCGTCGCCGGATAGAGCGGGATCAGGCAGGCCTGCAGCGCATGGTAGAGGTCCGGCTTGCCGGTAAACAGCCGCGAGGCCAGCCGCAGATTCTCGGTGAGCTCGCTGTGCCAGCCGCCGCGTTCGTGGTCGATCACGTGGTTCTCGGCATGGTCCCACAGGCGCCGGTACCAGGCCTGGAAATAGTCCTCGGTGACGTCATGCGCCGAAATGAACGCCGCCGCCCCGATGGCCTCGGCCACCGGCCACCACAGCTTCTCGCGCATCGCCGGCTGGTCGTCCCAGTCGAGCGTATAGAAAAAGCCCCCATGCACCTTGTCCCAGCCGAGATCGACGGCGCTGCGGAACAGGTTGCGCGCAGCGTCGGTCATCCATGAATGCGACTTCGAGCCCAGAACCCACAACTGGTAGAGCAGCCGCGCCCACTCCAGCCAGTGCCCGGGCGTCGTGCCGGACGGCCGGAACATCTCGCTCTCGTGCTTGTAGGTCTTGTCGAGCGTCCAGTCCTCATGAAAATGCTCGGCCACCCGATGCCCCAGCGGCACCGCATTGCGGGCGATGATCAGCCCGGCGATGCGCTCGGCCTTGGTGAGATAACTCCGGTCCCCAGTCGCCTCGAACGCCGCCATCAGCGCCTCGGTCAGGTGCATGTTCGAGTTCTGCCCGCGATAGGTGCTGATGTTCGACCAGTCGTTGGCGAACTCCTCGCGCACCGCCCCTGCCTTGTCGTCCCAGAAGCGGGTGTTGATGACCTCGGTTATGTCGGCGAGCACCCGGGGCGCCAGCGGGTGTCCCACGAGGCTCGCGCTCGAAGCAGCCAGCAGCACGAAGGCATGGCCGTAGGCCTGCTTGGTCGGATCGACATGCCCGTTATCATCCAGCGACCAGACATAGCCGCCATGGCGCTGGTCGCGGTGCTTGTTCCACAGATACTGCATGCCGTGGTCGACGATCTCGTCCGACCCCGGCCGCCCGATCAGGCTGCCGATCGTGGCGCAGTGGATCATCCGGGTCGTGACATGGATCTGCCGGACGGCATTGTCCGGCGTCACCGGCTTGCCCTCGTCGCCGAGTTCGAAGAACCCGCCTTTGGGATTGATCGAGGGCGCCTCGAAGAAGTCGAACAGATTGTTGGCCTGCCGCATCAGGTACTGCCGGTGGAACGGCCGGCTCTGCCAGGGGCTGGAGTTGGTCCGGGGCAGGGTGGTCTCGACGTCGCGCATGCTCTCTCCTGCGGCTGTGCCGCCACTATGCGCGCTTTCCTAGCGTGATCGCGGCAACGTTGCAATTTGCCGCGCGAACCTCCCGACCAGCCCGGCAGCTACCCCTTGGCGTACCAGGCTTCCACCCGCCGCACTTCCTGGCTCGAGCCCAGGATCACCGGCACCCGCTGGTGAATCCCCGTCGGCACCACATCCAGGATCCGCTGCGTCCCCGTGGTGGCCGCGGCCCCGGCCTGCTCCATCAGCATGGCCACCGGATTGGCTTCATACAGCAGCCGCAACCGGCCGCCCTTGCTCGCGGTCTCGCTGTCCAGCGGATAAAGGAAGATCCCGCCCCGCATCAGGATGCGGTGGACATCGGCCACCATCGAGCCGATCCAGCGCATGTTGTAGCGCTTGCCCGCCGGCCCGCTTTCGCCCGCCACGTTCTCGGCGACATAGCCCCTTGTGGCCGCGTCCCAGAACCGCTCCCGGGCCGTGTTGATGGCGTATTCCGCCGAAGCCTCCGGCACCCGGACATTCTCGTGCGTCATCCGGAAAGCGCCGTGCCTGTCGAGCGTGAACACCGCGACACCGCCGCGCACGGTCACCACCAGCGTCGTCGCCGGCCCATAGGCGATATACCCCGCCGCCAACTGCGCCGTACCCGGCTGCTTCAGCCCGCCATCCGCCCGCAGCACCGAGAAGATCGTGCCGACGGTGACGTTCACATCGAGGTTGGAGGAGCCGTCCAGTGGATCGGTCGCCACCATGTAGGCGCCCTGATTCTGCATGTGAACGGCTTCATCCAGCTCTTCCGACACCAGAATCGAAACCGCCGGGTTCTGGCGCAAGTGCTTGAGAACAATGTCATTGCTGATGACGTCGAGCTGCTTTTGCTCCTCGCCCTGCACATTGACCGAACCCACCAGCCCGACCAGCCCCTCGATCGGCGCCTGCTCCAGCATGCCGACGATCTCCGCTCCCGCCGCCGCCATGCTGGCCACCACCGAGCCAAGCTCGGGGTCGACGGGTTGCCGGGAAAGCCACTGCGCGAGTTCTGTCATGCTCGTCTCCTTGTCCGGTCAGTCTCCCGAACGCGGCAACGCGCGCAACACGACTTTGGACGCACCCGACGGCCTATCCCTCCTGCGCCAGGTCCGACAGCAGCCCCGCCGTGACCGACAACCGCGACACCGTCAATTTGCCGTCTGCCAGTGCAGCCATCGCTGCCGCCGTTCGCCCGATGCTGCGCTCATGGCGCTGCCGCCAGTCCGCCAGGCGTTGCGCCACCGGCCCATCGCCACTCCGCAGCACGTCACCGGCAAGGTCGCGCTGCGCCCGCAAAAGATTGGCCAGGGCCCGGTCCAGTGCCATCCGGTCGAAGCGGTCCGGCAGGTGCAGCGCCCGGGCCTGTTCCAGCACCGGCCCCAGTCCGAAGCTGTCGAACAGGCCAAAGAACGCCTCCGCGGCCTCTTCCACCGCCGCACCAGCCCGCTCCGCCACCAGCACCACGTCGCTGGCAAACCCCAGCACCGGCAGGCTGGCGAGGCGCTGCGCGAGAGGCGCCGGCACCCCCTGTGCTTCCATCTGCCCAGCCCGGGCGACCACCGCCTCGCGCAGGGCCGAGGGCAGGCTATGTGGTATCATCCGGGCCAGCGTCGCGGCGCCGGCGCCGTGGGCATCCACCAGCGGGGCCAACCCGCTCGTCAGGTTCGCATGGCGGAGAAACCACAGCGTTTCCTGGCGCAGCAGCGCCATCACCGTGGCCTGCAACTCCAGCTGCACCGCTCCGGCGATGATCCCGTCGAGCGAGTCGATCTGGGCATGCAGCGCCTCGAGCCCGAACACCTCGCGGGCAGCAACATAGGCGAGGGCAGTCTCGCCCGGTCCGGCGCTGGTCGACGCCGTCAGTTCGGTGACGAACGCCGGGCCACCGCGGTTGATCATCGCGTTGGCCAGCACTGTGGCGATCACTTCCCGCCGCAGCCTGTGCCCTTTGATCGCCGCGGCATATTCGTGGTGCAGCGTCTCGGGGAAATACCGGAACAGTTCGCCGGCCAGCGCCGCGTCCTCGATCAGCGGGCTGTCCAGCAGGTCTTCGTAAAGCGTCAGCTTGGCATAGGCCATCAGCACCGCCAGCTCCGGCCGCGTGAAGCCGCGGCCCGAGACCGCTCGCGCATCCAGCACCGCATCGGTCGGCAGGAACTCGACTGCCCGGTCCAGCTCACCGCGTGCCACCAGCGCTTCCATCAGCTCGCGGTGGTCCGGCAGTTCTGCCGCCCCGGTTCGCTCCGCCAGCGACAGGGCAAGCGTCTGCAGGTAGTTGTTCTGGAGGCAGAGCGCTGCCACCTCGTTGGTCATCCGCACCAGCAGGTCGTTGCGCCCGTCCCGGTCCAGGGCACCCGAGGCAACCAGCGGCTGCAGCGCTATCTTGATGTTGACCTCGAGGTCCGAGGAATTCACCCCGGCGGAGTTGTCGATCGCGTCCGTGTTGATCCGGCCGCCGGCCAGCGCGAACTCGACGCGGGCGCGTTGCGTCACGCCGAGATTGGCGCCTTCTCCAACCACCTTGGCGCGCAACGTGTCCGCAGCAACGCGGATGGCGTCGTTCGCCCGGTCACCCACATCTGCGTCCGTTTCCTGGCTCGAACGGACATAGGTGCCAATGCCGCCGAACCACAGCAGGTCCACGTCTGCCCTGAGAATGGCCGAGATGATCGCTGCCGGTGTTGCATGGTCTGCGCTGATCCCAAGCAGCGCCTGCATCTGCGGCGACAGGGGAATCGACTTGGCCCCACGCGAGAACACGCCGCCACCGGCCGAGATCAGCTCCCGGTTGTAGTCCTGCCAGCTCGATCGCGGCAGGCGGAACAGCCGCTCCCGCTCCGCGTAGCTTGTTTCCGCGTCCGGGTCGGGGTCGATGAAGATGTCGCGGTGGTCAAAAGCGGCGACCAGCCGGATATGCCGGCTCAACAGCATGCCGTTGCCGAACACGTCCCCGCTCATGTCGCCGACACCTGCCACGGTGAATGGCTGGCTCTGGACGTCGAGGTCCATCTCCCGGAAGTGGCGCTTCACCGCTTCCCAGGCGCCACGGGCGGTGATGCCCATCTTCTTGTGGTCATATCCGGCCGATCCGCCTGAGGCGAACGCATCCCCCAGCCAGAAGCCACGGCGCAACGCGATGGCATTGGCCGTGTCGGAAAAACTGGCCGTCCCCTTGTCCGCCGCCACCACCAGATAGGGATCGTCGTCGTCCCGGCGCACCACCTGCGGCGGCGGACTCACGGCGCCGTCCACCAGGTTGTCGGTCACGTCCAGCATCGCCTCGATAAAGATCGAGTAGGCCGCCACCCCCTCCGCCTGCATCGCCTCGCGCGGCATGCCGGCGACCAGCCGCTTGGGCACGAAACCACCCTTGGCGCCGACCGGCACGATCACCGAGTTCTTCACCTGTTGCGCCTTCACCAGGCCCAGCACTTCGGTGCGGAAGTCCTCCGGCCGGTCCGACCAGCGGAGGCCGCCCCGGGCAATGGCGCCGAACCGCAGGTGAACGCCTTCCACCCGTGGAGAATAGACCGAAATCTCGCGATAGGGTCGTGGCTCGGGCATCCCGTCCACCCGGCGGCTGTCGAACTTGATTGCCAGCGCCGGCCGCGCCATTCCACGCTCGTCGCGCTGGAAGGCATTGGTGCGCAGCGAAGCCTCGACCAGGTTGAGGAAGCGCCGGATGATGGTGTCCTCGTCGAGCGAGGTTGTGGCCTCCAGCGCCGCGGTGATCTGCTCGCGCGCCGCTTGGGCAGCGGCTTCACTGTCGACTGTAGCAGGGTCGTGTAGCGCCTTGATCAGACTCACCAATCCTGCCGCTGCCTCGGCATGCCGCACCAGCACGGCGGCGAGGTAGCGCTGCGAGAACGAGGTCCCGACCTGGCGGAGATAGCGCGACAGCGCCCGCAGCCACGCCGCTTCCGCCCAGTCGATCCCGCACGTGGTCACCAGCGTGTTGATCTGGTCGCTCTCGGCTTCGCCCGACCACACGGCGCGCAGGCCTGCCTCGATCTTGCGCGCGCGGTCCTCGAAGTCGGTCAGGCCGGCAGGTGCCTCCAGCACCATGTCGTGGATGAAGCGGTCCACCCCATCGCGGGGAACCACCGTATAGGTCCGCTCATCGATCACCGTGAAGCCGAACGCTTCCAGCATCGGCACCCGCTGGCTGAGCGGCAGGGGTGTGCCCCGGTGGTAGAACTTCAGCGCCATCGTGCCGTCGCCCGCCTGCCGCTGGCGCAGGCGAATGGCGATGTCCTCGGCCTCGCCGAGATCCCGCAGGATGGCGATATCCGCCAGCGCCGAGGCCGCATCGTGCCGGGACTGGTACGCTTCCGAAAACGCGTCGCGATAGTCGCTGATTGCTCCGGTGTCTCCAGCTTCGGTCGCCAGCAGGTCGCCGAAATTGCTGGTCAGCGCCGCGACGCGTGCTTCCAGTTCGCTGCGGCTCGGCCGCGGCGTCGGTCCGCTCACCCGGCCGATGATCACATGCAGCCGGACCAGCTCGCCTTCCGGGAAATTCGGGTAGTAAGCCGAAACCCGGCCGTCATAGGCCTTGGCCAGATATTGCGTGATCCGTACCCGCGCCTGCGCGTCGTAGCGGTCGCGAGGCACGAACACGAGCACCGACACGAAATTGTCGAACCTGTCGATGCGCGGTAGCACCCGCACCCGCGGCCGGTCCTGCAGGGCCGCGATCGTTGCGGCGAATTCCGCCAGCTCGCCCGTCGAAATCTGGAACAGTTCGTCGCGCGGAAAGCTCTCGAGCGCACTCATCAGGGCGCGTCCGTCATGCGCCCGTGGGTCGAAGCCGGAGCGCCGCATCACCTCGGCGATCTTGCGCCGCACCAGCGGCACCTCGCTGTGCGGCGCCGCCAATGCCTGCGCAGTGAACAGGCCGACAATGCGCAATTCGCCAATGGCGGCGCCATCCGGCCCCCGCAGCTTCACCCCGACATAGTCCAGATGCTGGCGCCGGTGCACGCGCGAGCGCACATTGGCCTTGGTCACCAGCACCGTCTCGCCGGAGGCAACGAACTCAACCAGTTCCGGCGTCGATTCCACGAACTCGGCGCCGCTGCGCAGCACCCGCATGTCGGAATCGCGGAGCACGCCAAGTCCACTGTCGGCAACCGGCTCCAGCCGGTCGCCCTCCAGTCGGTAGGTCCGCATCCCGAGGAAGGTGAAGTTGTGCTCGGTCAGCCAGTCGAGGAACCGTAGGGGCTCGTCGCCCTTGGGAACAGGCATGGTCTCGAGTTCGGCGATCGCCTGCCGCACCCGTGCCAGCATCGGCTGCCAGTCCGCGACCGCCCAGGCGACGTCCCGCATCGTGGTTGCGAGTTCCGCACGCAGCGCGTCCGGATCGGCCACAGGGTCGCTGTGGATATGCAGCATGCTGAGCTGGCGGCCACCCGCCTGGCCGACGTGCCCCGAATCCACTGCCACCACCGGATGCACCACCATCCTTATCGTGCCCCCGGCCGCGCGAACGGCTGCCAGCCCGCTGTCCACGATGAACGGCATGTCCGGCGAGATGACATCGATAGCCAGCGGTGCTCCGGCCGTCGCCGGTGGCGTCAGGTGGATCTCGCTCCCGTCGCCACGGTGCGCCAGCAGTCGCTCCATCGCCCGGCGCAAGTGGGTCTCGAATTCGTCGAGCGGTACTCTCGCAAAGTCCTCGGGATCGGCGGTCCGCTGCGCCTGCTCGATAAGCAGGGCCAACCCCGCCTCGGTGTCCGCAAGCTGCTCCACTCGGCTCGTCACCGCCGCCTGATCCGTCACTATGGCCTCCTTGTCACGCGCTGTTGGACCATAACGCACCAGTCCGAGATGAAAATGACAGGCTGGCTGCCCTACTTCCGGTCCTGTTCCGCCGCGAGCGCCTTGGCTCTGCGCCCGAGCGTGTCAAGCGCGCCAAGAAACGCTGACCGGTCCGCTGGCCGGTATCCCGGATTGTAGCCCTTGATCTCGCCGGTTTCGCGCAGGTGCTGCTTCAGGTCCCGCATGGCGAGGGCCATGCCGATCGAGGCGGTGGTGAACGGCTTGCCGGTGAAGCCCAGCACATGGCAGCCTTTGTCGATGGCGCGGCTCGCCAGCGGAATGTCGGCGGTCAAGACGATGTCATTGGCCTGGGCGTGGTCGACGATCCAGTCGTCCGCCGCGTCGGCGCCCGCTGCGACCACCACCACCTGAACCATGGGGTCGCGGGAAGGGCGTACGCCCCCATTGCTCACGAGCGTAATCGCCAGTCCCAGTCGCTCCGCGACACGGATGGCTTCCGCCTTCACCGGGCAGGCGTCGGCGTCCACATAAATGCTCGGCTCAGCCATCGGCCCTCAGTGCAGCGTCGAAGGCGTCCACTCCTGGCCCCGCTGTGGTTTGCCCGGCGCCGCCCAGAACACCACATAGAGC
>JAEYXQ010000101.1 GCA_023431205.1 Pseudomonadota bacterium
TCGGTGTTGATGAGCTCGGCGTCGGTGGCGCCGGGTTCGACCTGGTTGAAGATGCCGGCCGAACGCTCCAGCCAGTTCTTGACGTCGGCGCCGGTGATCTTCACCGCCTGGATGGTGTTTGGGTAGAGGTAGAGGTCAGCAACGTTCTTGATGGCGACCGGACCGACAGGCACGTCGGTGTAGTAGTCCGGGCCACCGCGACCGCCGGCCTTGAAGGGGGCGGCGGCGGAGAGGATCGGCAGCCCCTCCCATTCGGTGCCCTTCATCATCTGCTCGATGTACCAGGTCTGGGCCTGGGAAACGATCTGCACGGACGGATCGTCGGCAACGAGGGCAAAGTAGGAGTGGAGCGGCGCGGCGGTCTCGCCGACGGCGCGGCGCACATAGTCCAGCGTTTCCTGGTGTTCTTCCTCGGCGGCAGCGACGACTTCAGGCTCGTCCTCGACCAGCGGCTGCACCTTGCCGTCCACGCGCTCGGAGATCGGGCGGGCTTCGGAGGTGTGGGAGACAATGGTCCACTTGCCCTCGGCATCCTGCTCGAGGAGGAGGTCGATCAGGCCCATATGCGAGCCCCAGAAGCCGGGCATGACGGCGGGCTTGCCGGCAAGCGTCCCTGCTTCGATATCGGCGCCTTCCACGTCGGCATAATCGGGGCCGGGGAACACCAGGTGCTGATGGCCGGTCAAAACCACGTCGATGCCCTCGACGCCGGCGAGCTGGAGCGAGGCGTTTTCGGCACCTGTGCCCTGGTCGGCGGCGATGCCGGAGTGGGAGAGGGCGATGATGAGGTCGGCGCCTTCCTCTTTCATCTTCGGCACGTAGGCGCGGGCCGTTTCGACGATATCGCGGGTGCTGACCTTGCCGGTGAGGTGGGTGGCGTCCCAGGTCATGATCTGGGGCGGCAGGAAACCGATGAGGCCGATGCGGATCGGGCGGGATGTGCCGGAGCCGTCGGTCAGTTCCTTGTCGATGATGAGATAGGGGGCGATGTAGGTGTCGTCCGACAGCGGATCGGCCGCAAGTTCACCGCGGACGAGGTTGGCAGAAACGAACGGGAATTCGGCGCCTTCCATGGCCTTGTCGAGGTAGTCGAGGCCGTAGTTGAACTCATGGTTGCCAAGGGTGGCCGCCTCGTAGCCCAGGGTGTTCATCGCCTTGATGATGGGGTGGACGTTGTCGTCGAGGCCCTTCTCGTAGGCGATGTAGTCGCCCATCGGGTTGCCCTGGATGATGTCGCCATTGTCGAGCAGGATGGAGTTGCCGGCTTCTGCGCGGATCGACTCGATGATGGAGGCGGTGCGGGCGAGCCCCATCGTGGCGTTGGGGGCATCGGCATAGTAGTCATAGGCGAACACGGCGACATGGAGATCGGTGGTCTCCATGATGCGCAGGTGCGCCTGGTTGGCCTGGGCGAGGACGGCGTAGGGGTGCATGGCGACCATGGCGCCAACGCTGGCCGAGCCGGCCAGGAACGCGCGACGGCTGATAGAGGGCAGGAAATTCATGTGGACGTCTCCCTGAGATGGTCTTGTTCAAACCAGATGGGCGGGAGCGCCGCGCCCCCGCACCAGAGCGGACCCGAGGGTCCGAGGCCCCGAAAGGCCGGTGTGCTCATGCCGTCGTCGGGTGACGTTGAAATGACGACGCGGAAGCAAGGCTAGTGCAGTTTTGACCGGCTGGTCAATTTCCGACTGCGCCGCCACCCTGCCGACGGGAACCGCGGCCGGGGCGACCGGCTTCTAGGAAGGTGGGGTTACCCTGGAGGGCTAAGACATGAAGTGGCGTGGGCGCCGGCAGAGTTCCAATATTCAAGACCGGCGCGGTGCCGGAGGCGGCGGTTTCCGGGGTGGGTTCGGAGGCAGTCCGTTCGGCCGCAGCGGGGGTGGATTGCGCATCCCCACCGGTGGACGCAGCCGCGGTGGTATGGGCGGCATCTTGGGCATCGTGGTGGTGCTGGGGCTGATCTGGCTGCTGACGGGCACCAATCCGATCGACATGCTCACCGGCGGATCGACTTCGAGCAGCAATGTGAGTTCGTCGAGCTATCGGCCGGAGAATGGCAGCGCCGACGAGCTGCGCGAGTTCGTCGGCGTGGTGATCCAGGAAACCGAAGACCTGTGGAACGCCCAGTTCGCCGAAATCGGCGAGGACTATCCGGAGCCGACGGTGGTGCTGTTTACCGGCCAGACGGAGAGCGGCTGCGGTGCGGCGGATGCGAGCACCGGGCCGTTCTACTGTCCCCTGGATCAGCAGGTCTATATCGACCTCGGCTTCTACGACATGCTGCGCGACCAGTTCGGGGCTCCCGGGGACTTCGCCCAGGCCTATGTGCTGGCGCACGAAGTCGGCCATCATGTGCAGAACCTTACCGGTGTACTCGGCGACTTCAACCAGCGCCGGCAGAGCATGAGCCAGGAAGAAGCCAATGCCTGGTCGGTGCGCGTGGAACTGCAGGCGGACTGCTATGCCGGCATCTGGGCCGCCTACGCCGGTCAGGAGGACCTGCTCGAGAACGGCGACATCGAAGAGGCGATCAATGCCGCGATCCAGATCGGCGACGACACGCTGCAGCGCCGGTCGCAGGGGTTCGTCGTGCCCAAGACGTTCAATCACGGCACCTCGGAGCAGCGGAAGACCTGGTTCGAACGCGGCTACCGCGGCGGCGACCCGGATGTGTGCAACACCTTTTCGGGTAGCGTGTGATGGCGGCCGAAGTGGTCGAGATGCGGTTCGAGGATGACGGGGTGTTTCCCAACAGCCCGTTGCCGCTGCTGCTCTATCGCGGGGTGACGGAGGGGGACGGCCCGGAGCCGATCGAGCGGCTGTTCGACCGGAATGGCTGGCCGCCGCAGTGGCGGGCGACCGTGTTCACCTTCCATCACTATCACTCGAAGAGCCATGAATGCCTGGGCGTGGCGAACGGGCACGCCACGCTGCGCTTCGGCGGGCCCGCGGGTGCAGAGGTGCGGGTGGAGGCCGGCGACGTGGTGGTAATCCCGGCCGGAGTGGCGCACCAGCGGGTGGTGGCGAGCACCGATTGCCTGGTGGTCGGCGCCTATCCGCCGGGACAGGAGCACTTCGACACGCTGCGGGGGCAGCCGCAGGATCGACCGAAAGCGGACGAGAACATCGCCAGACTGTCAGTTCCGGAGAGCGATCCGGTCGAGGGTCGGGGCGGGCATTTGACTGTCGCCTGGACCAAGCCGTGAGCACGGGGGAACTGGACTACTCCTTTACGCGACTGGTGCCCGCCTCTGCGCTGAGGTCCCTGCTGGGACAGACCAGCTGGGCGAACGGCAGAACGGAAGACGAGGTGCTGCAGGTCATCGCGAACTCGCCGGTTCAGCTCGGGGTCTGGGATGACGACCGGCTGGTGGGCTATGCCCGGGCGCTGACCGACGGCCGCTTCCGCGCGCTGGTCGATGATGTCGTGGTGGACGAGGTGCAGCGGGGCAGTGGCATCGGCAAGGAGATCATGCGACGGCTTCTGGAACGGCTGGCCGAGGTTGATCAGGTGGTGCTTCTCGCGAGCGATGCCAGTGCGGCGTTCTACGTCAAGCTCGGCTTCGAACCCAGCCGTGCGAACTGCCTGGTCCGTCGGAGGACGCCACCCTCCCCCTAGAGGCCGAACAGGTGGCGGGCGACCATGGCGGTGGCCCAGCCGGCAAACAGCATGGGGAGGCCGGGGAAGCGCAGCGACACCAGCCCCGCAACGATCAGCGCCAGTTTTATGTCCCAGCCTTCGGTGAAAAAGGCCGGTGCCCAAAGGGTGGTGAGCACCGCTGCGGGCACGGCGTTCAGGGCGGCCTGCATGCGCGGCGGGATGGTGTTCATCCGCGTGATCAGGATGTATCCGCCGATGCGCGTCAGGTAGGTGGCGATTGCGCAGGTGAGGATGAGCAGCAGCATGGCCGTGTCGGTCATCAGTGCTCCTGGGCCAGGGCCGCGGGCTCCGCAGGCAGGGGCAGGAGCGTGGCAACGACGATGCCGACCGCAGCGCCGATGCTGACGTGCCAGGGCGAGCCGACGAGGTAGTAGGCGAGCATGGAGCCGATCATGCTGGCGGCGACCACGGGATAGAAGCCGGGCCGTTTGCGGAACCCGACCACGAGGCCGAGGAAATAGATCGGCAGGAGCACGTCGATGGCGAAGGTCTGCGGGTCGCCGAGCAGGCCACCGATCCAGGCCCCCAGAATACTGAAGCCGACCCATTGCGCAAAGACGACGGCACCGAAGGTGAAGTACCAGGTGGGGCTGGTCGACAGGCCGGCCTCGTTGCGGCGGGCGAGGTCGGCGTATTGCGGATCGGTGAGAAGGAAGAAGCCGAGGTACCGCTGGGCCAGCGTGTAGCGGCTGAAGACCGGTGCCACGGCGGCGGAATAGAGGATATGGCGGAAGTTCACCGCCAGCACCGACAGCACGATGAGCCAGCCGGGGACGTGGCTGCCGAAGAGCTCGATGCCGACGAGCTGGCTGGCGCCGGCGAAGACGGTGGCGCTCATCAGTCCGGCTTCGAAGACCGTCAGGCCGTTGTCGACGGCAATGGCGCCGAAGAGGACGGCGAAGGGCGCGGCGGAGACGGCAACGACGAGGCCGCTGCGGATGCCGGCAAAGATGTCGCTGCGGTTCATAACGGGGTCACCGGAGGGAGTTGCAGCTGACGGAGTGAACCCCTCACCCCAACCCACTCCTCTCAGGGGAGAGGGGGCGAAGGCCCAGAGGTGGGGGCTATGCGGCAGTCGGCTTCTGCTCGGGCAGGGGCGACATGCCCTTCTGCTCACGGACGTGATTGAGGAAGCGGGTGAACAGGTAATGGCTGTCTTTCGGTCCCGGTGAGGCTTCCGGATGGTACTGTACGGAGAAGATCGGCTTGCCTTCGACAGCAAGGCCGGCATTGGAGCCATCGAACAGCGAGATATGGGTCTGGGTGACGCCGGTCGGCAGACTTTCGGAATCGACGGCGAAGCCGTGGTTCATCGAGGTGATCTCGACCTTGCCAGTGGTGAGGTCCTTGACCGGATGATTGGCGCCGTGATGGCCCTGGTGCATCTTGCCGGTCTTGCCGCCGAGGGCGAGCCCGAGCAGCTGGTGGCCGAGGCAGATGCCGAACATCGGCTTGCCGGTTTCCATCAGTTTCTGGATGGTGGGAACCGCATACTTTCCGGTCGCGGCCGGATCGCCCGGGCCGTTGGACAGGAAGATGCCGTCCGGGTTGTGGGCGAGCACTTCCTCGGCAGTGGCGGTGGCGGGCACGACGGTGACCTTGGCGCCCTGATCAGCCAGGCAGCGCAGGATGTTGCGCTTGGCGCCGAAGTCGATGGCGACGACATGGAAGTCGGGGTTCTCGACGGTGCCGTAGCCCTTGTCCCACTGCCAGCCGGTCTGATCCCAGTGATAGGTCTGCGCGGTGGTGACTTCCTTGGCGAGGTCGAGGCCCTCGAGGCCGGGGAAGGCGTTGAGCTCGGCCATGATCGAGCCCTCGTCGAACATGCCGGTCGGCTCGTGGGCGATGACGCCGTTGGGCATGCCGTTCTCGCGGATGCGGGCAGTCAAGGCGCGGGTGTCGACCCCGGCGATACCGACGATGTTGCGCTTCTTGAGCCAGGCATCGAGCTTTTCGGCGGCGCGGTAGTTCGAAGGGTTGGTGATGTCGGCCTTGAGCACGACGCCACGGACGCCGGAGAGGGCGGCCATGTTCACCGTCTCGATGTCTTCGTCGTTGGTGCCGACATTGCCGATATGGGGGAAGGTGAAGGTGATGATCTGGCCGGCATAGGAGGGGTCGGTCAGGATCTCCTGGTAGCCGGTCATGGCGGTGTTGAAGCACACTTCGCCGGCAGCATGGCCGATGGCGCCGATGCCGCGGCCCTCGAGGCGGGTCCCATCCGACAGGATCAGAAGTGCGGTCGCGGGGGATTGCTGCCAGCCGGTCACGGTGGGCCTCCAGGTTTGGGTCGCGCACTGCGCAGGAAAGCTCGTGCTTGTCCTGAAACGCGCCCGGGTCGATGTGGTTGAGGCCTCCTCTTAAGAGGCTCGGCGCAGCCGCGCAAGTGGCGCGACAGGCGTTTCATGCCTATATGGTGCCCGCTCAGGACATGGCAAGGAGGTCGGATCGACAATGCGCGACCAGATCAGCGAAGGGTTCAAACAGGCGCTCAAGGCCCGCGACCAGCGGCGCACCGCGACGCTGCGGGCGATCAACGCGGCCATCAAGGACAAGGACATCGCCATCCGCCAAGAGAATCGCGGCCCCGCGACCAACGAAGAAATTCTCGCCATCATCCAGAAGATGGTGAAGCAGCGCGAGGAGAGTTTCGCCATCTACGCCCAGGCCGGGCGTGCAGACCTTGCGACGATCGAGAAGGAAGAGATCGACATCCTCAACGAGTTCCTGCCCAAGGGGCTGAGCGATGAGGAAGTGGATGCCGCCATCCGGGCGGCTATTGACACCACCGGCGCCGAGGGTCCCAAGGACATGGGCAAGGTGATCGCACAGCTCAAGGCCGAGTATCCGGGGCGGATCGACTTCGGCAGGGCCAGCGGCAAGGTGCGCGCTGCGCTGGCGGAGGCCAGTGCCTAGCTCCTAGCGGTAAACCACCGATACGCCGGCAACGGTGTCGTCCTGCCGGAGCGGTTCAGCGCCTTCCGGCAGGGTCAGTTCGACATTGCCATAGGCATCCCAGCGGGGCTCGAGGTCGGCGTCTGCGACCAGGGAGAAGAAGCTGGCGGCGTCGTCCGGTACGGCTTCGCCGGGCGGGACGAGCACGGCCTGGATGTTGGCCGGAGTGTCGTCGCCACAAGCGCGGGAGAACGTGACGAGATCGAACGCGCCGTCGGGGGCGGTGCTGCGGGTCTGTTCGGTGATGGTGCAGGCGGGCACGAGGTCGGAGACAACCCACAGGGTGGCCCCGATCATCGCCGCGGGCAGGGTGGTCATCAGGATCAGCGCGGGAAGCGGGAAGCGAATGGCTGGCATGGGCTGTGGATAAGCTGGTTGCTGGTGACTCGGCGGGTTGGAATGCTTACCTAATCGCTGATGCGCTTTTCCGACAGCTTTCTTGACGAGATCCGACAGCGCCTGCCGATCACGCAGGTGGTGGGCGAGCACGTTGTCTGGGACAAGCGCAAGTCGCAGCCCGGCAAGGGCGACATGTGGGCCTGCTGCCCGTTCCATTCCGAAAAGAGCCCGAGTTTCCATGCTGATGACCGGCGGGGCATCTACCACTGCTTTGGTTGCGGCGCTTCGGGAGACCAGTTCCGCTTCCTGACCGAAAAGGCCGGGATGAGCTTCCCCGAGGCGGTGGAGAAGCTTGCCGGCATGGCCGGTGTGCCGATGCCGGCGCGCGATGAGCGCAGCGAGAAGCGGGCAGCGCAGCAACGCAGCCTGATCGACGTCATGGAAGTGGCGACGAAATATTTCGAGGCGGCGCTGGCGCACAATATCGGGGCGCGGGCCCGCGGCTACCTGTTCGAGCGCGGGGTATCGGCCCAGGCCCAGCAGCGCTTCCGCATCGGCTTTGCCCCGGAAAGCCGCAATGGGCTCAAGGAGCACCTTGCCGCCAATGGCGTGACGGCACAGGAGATGATCGATACGGGGCTGGTCGCCACGCGTGAAGGCGATCCGCTGCCCTATGACCGGTTCCGCAACCGGGTGATGTTCCCGATCACCGACTTCAAGGGGCGGGTGATTGCCTTTGGTGGGCGCGCGATGTCGCCCGACGTACCGGCAAAGTACCTGAACTCGCCGGAGACCGAGCTCTTCAAGAAGCGGCACACGCTCTATAACGGCCAGTCTGCCCGCCAGGCGGCTCGGGATGGCGGGACCGTCATCGTAGTGGAAGGCTATCTCGACGTGATCGCGTCGGTGATGGCGGGCTTTGAAGGAACGGTGGCGCCGCTCGGCACGGCAATGACCGAAGAGCACCTGCAATTGCTGTGGCGGATGAGCCCGGACCCGGTGCTGTGTTTCGACGGCGACAAGGCCGGCCTCAAGGCGGCGGAGCGTGCCGCGAACCTGGTGATGCCGCACCTCAAACCCGGCTACACCGTGCGCATCGCCACCCTGCCGGAAGGGCAGGACCCGGACGATCTGATCAAGGCGCAGGGCCGGGCGGCGTTCGCCGACGTGATCGAGCGAGCGCGGTCATTGTCAGACATGATCTGGAGCTTCGAGACCGGTGGCCTGGTCCCCGAAACGCCGGAGGCGCGGGCGGCGCTGCAGGCGCGGCTGCGGGAGCGGGCGAACTCGATCCAAGATAGCACGGTGCGCTTCCACTATGCGCAGGCCTTCGACGAAAAGCTACGGGCGTTCCTTGCGCCGGTGCGGCAGCCCAGGTTCGAGCAGCGGGGAGGCGGCCAGCCGCGCTATGGCCAGAGCGGCGCCTATGGCTATCCGCGCGGGGGCACGCCGCGGTTGGTGGTGTCGGACACGCTGCGCAATTCGCGCCTGCTGAAGCAGGGGGCGGTGGCGGAGGCGACGCCGCGCGAGGCGACGATCGTCCTCAGCCTCGTCAACCACCCGGCGCTGGTCGAGGACAAGTTCGAGGCGCTGGCGGCGCTCGACCTCGAGACGACCGTGGCGCAGAAGGTGCTGGGGGACCTGCTCAACCTGGTGGTGCGGCACCACGATATCTCGGCGGCCGATCTGAAGTCGGCGCTGGGGGTGCGCGGGCACGGGCCGACGCTGGACCGGATGGCGCAGACGCTGATGCGGCAGGGCGTGTGGCAGATCGGTCCGGAGACGGCGCTGGCCGATGCCGAGACCGGATTGAGTCATGCCCTGGCCTTGCATAACAAGAAAGTTCAGCTAAATAGGGAACTCAAGGCAGCCGAAGCCGCGCTGGGCGAAGACCCGAGCGATGAAACCTTTGAACGGCTGCGAGACATCAAGAACCAGATTACCACTGTCGATGGCACAGAGGCATTGATCGAAGGTTTTGGTTCGCTATCAGGACGCGCGACACGCAGCTTCTAGGGAGACCGAGAGGCTGGGAGTCGTGCGATTTTGTGCATGGCGAAAGGTCATGCGGCGAACCCTGTGTTCGTCCAGGCGTTAACGCCTGGGTGAGCGCACCTTTACCTTGCCTTGAGGTGTCACCACCTAAAGCCTTACCCGGGCCCGGGCTTCGCGGGCACCGACGGAGTACGAGATGGCCAGCAAGGCAGCAGCAAAGACGAGCAAGGAAACCGAGAAGCCGGAAGCCGGTGGCGCCCCCGAGGCGACAACGGACTCCCCTCTGCTCGACCTTTCCGATGCGGCCGTCAAGAAGCTCATCAAGGTCGCCAAGAAGCGCGGCTACGTTACCTATGAAGAGCTGAACGCGGTGATGCCCTCGGAAGAAGTGTCTTCCGAGCAGATCGAGGATTTCATGTCCATGTTCTCGGACATGGGCATCAACGTCGTCGACGAGGACGAGGTCGAAGAGACCGAGGTCGAAAAGGACGAGGACGACAGCGGCACCGAAGTGGCGCCCTCTGCCAGCACGGCCGTTTCCACTACCTCGAACACCAAGGCCGGCAGCGACCGTACCGACGATCCGGTGCGCATGTATCTGCGCGAGATGGGTTCGGTCGAGCTGCTCAGCCGCGAGGGCGAAATAGCCATCGCCAAGCGTATCGAGGCCGGCCGCGAAACCATGATCGAGGGGCTCTGCGAATCGCCCCTGACCTTCCAGGCCATCATCATCTGGCGCGACCAGCTCGCCGCCGGCGAGATCCTGCTGCGCGACATCATCGACCTCGAAGCGACCTATGCCGGCCCCGATGCCAAGCAGGCGGCGCCGGAAGTGCCGGTCCCGGCCGCAAGGCCGGAGCCGGTGGCCGAGAAGGCCAAGCCGGCGCCCAGGCGCGCTTCCGGGGACAGCGACGACGACTACGTGCCGGACGAGCCGCAGCCGCCGCAGGATCCGGTCGAAGACGACGACGACGAGTTCGACAACGCCCTGTCGCTGTCGGCGATGGAAGCCGAGCTGAAGCCGCAGGTGGTCGAGACCTTCGACCGCATCGCGGAAGCCTATGGCGGCATGCGCGAACTGCAGGACAAGCACGCCGAGGATCGCAGCGTGGCGATGTCCGCGGCCGAGCAGAGCCGCATCGCCGACCTGCGCTCGGCGGTGATTGCCGATGTGAAGTCGCTGTCGCTCAACAACAGCCGTATCGAAAGCCTCGTCGAGCAGCTCTACGACATCAACAAGCGCCTGGTGAAGCTGGAGGGCCGGCTGCTGCGCCTCGCGGAGAGCTATGGCGTCAAGCGCGACAAGTTCCTCGAGAGCTACTACGGCAAGGAAGTCGACCCGGCCTGGGAAGCGGCGCTTGCTGCCAACACCGACAAGTCGTGGGCCGAGTTCGCGCGCCGTGAAGCCGACACCATCCGCGACCTGCGCGGCGAGATCGCAACGCTCGCGACCGAAACCGGCCTCAACATCGCCGAATACCGCCGCATCGTGCACAAGGTGCAGAAGGGCGAGCGCGAAGCTGCGATCGCCAAGAAGGAGATGGTGGAAGCCAACCTGCGTCTGGTGATCTCGATCGCCAAGAAGTACACAAACCGCGGCCTGCAGTTCCTGGACCTCATCCAGGAAGGCAATATCGGCCTGATGAAGGCGGTGGACAAGTTCGAGTACCGCCGCGGCTACAAGTTCTCCACCTATGCCACCTGGTGGATCCGGCAGGCGATCACCCGCTCGATCGCCGACCAGGCCCGCACAATCCGTATTCCGGTGCACATGATCGAGACGATCAACAAGATCGTCCGCACGTCGCGCCAGATGCTGCACGAGATCGGTCGCGAACCGACGCCGGAGGAGCTCAGCGAAAAGCTGCAGATGCCTCTGGACAAGGTGCGCAAGGTGCTCAAGATCGCCAAGGAGCCGATCTCGCTCGAAACGCCGATCGGCGACGAGGAAGATTCGAACCTCGGCGATTTCATCCAAGACGTGAACGCGATCCAGCCAATCGACGCGGCGATCCAGTCGAACCTGCGCGAGACCACCACCCGCGTGCTGGCGTCGCTCACGCCGCGCGAGGAGCGCGTGCTGCGCATGCGCTTCGGCATCGGCATGAACACCGACCACACGCTCGAGGAAGTGGGCCAGCAGTTCTCGGTGACGCGCGAGCGTATCCGCCAGATCGAGGCCAAGGCCCTGCGCAAGCTGAAGCACCCGAGCCGGTCGCGGAAGCTGCGGAGCTTCCTGGACAACTAGGCGCGTGGCTCAGACTGTCAAAGTCACCTCCATCCGGGCGGCCGTGCCGTTCCGGCTGGTGGTGACGTTTTCCGACGGCAGCCACGGCACGTTCGATGCGGCGCAGATGCTGGGCGAGCGTGGCGAGGGCACCGAGCCGCTGCGCGAGCGCAGCTTTTTCGGCAAGGTCGGGCTCGCCAACGGGGTGCCCACCTGGCCGAACCATTTCGACATCTCACCGGGCTGGCTGCGCGAAGAGATGGAAAAACGGGGCGAGCTCGTGGTACCGCGGGCACGGCGCTAAGAAAAAGACGAGGAGACCGGCATGTCGTTTCTCAAGAGGCTGTTCGGCGGCGGTGGGGCCGAGACCAACGCGGAAGCCGGAGACAAGGTGTTCGGGGAAGAAACCTACAAGGGCTTCCTGATCAAGGCGATCGAGATGAAGGCCGGCAGCGAACTGCAACTGGCGGGCACCATCGAGAAGGAAGTCGATGGCGAGCTCAAGACCTACCGCTTCGTGCGGGCCGACCGGATGAGCTCGCGTGACGACCTGGTCGCGCTGGCGCTCTCGAAGGGCCGGCAGATCATCGACGAGCAGGGCGAGGGCATCTTCCGCTAGCCAGAGCGGCAGGGTCGAGAACCTCCCCCCATCAGCAGAGTTGTGCCGCAAAGGCGGCTTGTTGCTCCCCGAGAGGGAGCGCCATCACTATTGGAGTTGTGCAATGGCCAGGAAACCAACGGCCAGGACCGAGTTCGTCCTGTTCGACGTGATTTATGAAGACGGGTCGCAGCGCTCGAACCGCAAGGTGGATGCGAGTCTGCTGGGTGGGCTCGACGGCGACGAGCCGGCAAAGGCCGCCATCGAAGAGCAGGACCGGGCGATCGCCGAAAAATCCGGCCAGCCGCCGCTGGCGATCAAGAGCCTCAAGCGCAGCGGCAAGTAATCAGGCCAGCATGTCGGGCGGGTTCCTGGGGTCGTAGGTGCCCGGCCGGTTGCGATTGGAGACGCGCAGGAACGGCAGCGTAAGGAGGATGCCGCCGCCCATGGCAATCAGGGCCTGAGGCTGGCGGGTCACGATGAAGAGCACGGGCGGCAGGACCAGAAAAATGCCCCCGAGCAGCAAGAGCATCACGCGGAGCGTGGTGTGCCGCGCGTGGCTATAGCCGGTGGTGAAGCGGATGTGGTTGGCACCTGCCGCGATCAGGCGCTCGTGCAACTCGGCCTTGAAGCGATAGTAATCCTGCGTGCTCTCGGCGTTGACGTTGCCCCAGGCGTCGGTGTTGAGGAGGACGATCCTGGAGCCGTCACGGAAGCTGATCCGCATCTGGGCGACGTCGGATCCCGAAAGCGAAAACATCGCCAGGTTCACCTCGGCGATGTTTGGGTAAGGGACGATGCACACCCGGCCGTCAAGAACGAAAGACAGGCTTTCCGGACCGGCCGCCACGCCACGATCGCCCATGTGGAAGCGCAAACCACCACGGGTGACGCGGAGGTCGTAGCGCGTGATCGGTTCCGGCGCGGCGGGCGGTTCGCTCATGAGGGCCCCCCAAGGTGCCCTCATCCAAGCATGAACGCAGTCGGGCGTCACCCGATCAGGGTGCGAGGGCCCTGTCGATCGCCGGCTTCACCACCGTGCCGTAGAGTTCGATGGCCTTCATGACCTTGTCGTGGGGACGGTGCCGACGCTGAGCTGCAGGCCGAAGCGGTCGTGCTTGAACCATTCGTGCTGCATCAGGATCTTGTCGATCACTTCCTGCGGGGAACCCATGTAGTAAGCGCCATCAGGCGTGGCGCCGGCGTCGAACTGGGCCCGAGTGGTGGGCGGCCAGCCGCGCTCCTTGCCGATCCGGCTCATGGTGGCGCTGTGGGATGGGAAGGCGATGTCGCGGGCAGCCTGGCTGTCCTCGGCGAGGAAGCCGTGGCCGCTAACGCCGACCTTCAGCCGTCCGGCATGGCCCACCTTTTCGGTGGTTTGGTGGTAGAAATCGACCAGCGGCGCAAACTGGCGGGCCTGGCCGCCGATGATGGCGATCATCAGCGGCAGGCCGTAATAGGCGGCGCGAGCCACAGAGTTCGGGGTGCCGCCGACGGCGATCCAGAGCGGGATCGGCTGTTGGACCGGTTGAGGGTAGACATTGATGCCCGGAATTGGCCTGGTGTGTTTGCTGCCCGGCCACTGCACGGCGCCACCCTCGCGGATCTTGAGGAGCATGGCCAGCTTCTCCTCGAACAGATCGTCATAATCGTTGAGATCGTAGCCGAAGAGCGGGAAGCTCTCGATGAAGCTGCCACGGCCGGCCATGATCTCGGCGCGGCCATTGCTGATCAGGTCGATGGTGGCGAATTGCTGCCAGACGCGGATCGGGTCCTCGGAGCTGAGCACAGTGACCGCGGTGGAGAGACGGATGGATTTGGTCCGGGCCGCAGCGGCGGCCAGAATGGCGGCCGGTGAGGAGGCGACATAGTCGGGGCGGTGATGTTCGCCGATACCGAAGAAGGAGAGGCCGAGCTGGTCAGCGAGCTCGATTTCCTCGAGCAGGTCCCGCAGGCGCTCGGCGGGAGATTGAAGATGGTCTCCGTTCAGCGGGTCGGGCGTGTTCTCGACGAAAGAGTAAAGTCCGAGTTCCATGGTGGCCTCCTGTTGGCCCGACATGGCGCCGGACGGGCGCGCGATCAAGAACGCACATGCGTGTGACCGCGCACCAGCTGGTTCAGACGTTGCTGCCGGACGGGGTGTAGGCGAAGGGGGAAACCGGCGCAGGCGAGGGCTCCGGCGCCTTCTCACCAGCCGCGGCGTGGATCTCGGTCACCAGGGCAGGATCGAGACGAAGCTTGCTGGCGAGGGCATCGAGATAGGCGCGCTCGGACGCGGTATCGGCAGTGATCGCCACGAGCGAGGCAGCGTAGATCTCGGCGGCGTGTTCGGGTGTATCGGCGCGAGCGGCGACGGCGTTGATATCGAGCGGGCTCGAGAGCTCGTCAAAGACCCAGGCCTTCTCCTCGGCGGACAGGGACATTCCTTCGAGGCGGGAGAAGATCTTCTCCTTCTCGTCGGCATCGATGCGGCCATCGGCCTTGGCGGCGGAGATCATGGCGCGGACGAGAGTCTTGCCGAGTTCTTCCTGCGCCTGCTGGTCGGAAGAGGGTGGGATGAAGGCGTCTTCGGCCGGCACCGGCTGCCCAGGCTGGTTGGCCTGGTGCTTCTGCCAGGCCTGGTAGGCGAGACCGCCGACGGCGGCCAGGGCGCCAAGCTTGACGGCATCCTTGCCGATCTTGCCGAGCCCGCCGCCGCCAAGCAGCAGGCCGGCCGCGAGGCCGGCTGCGCCGCTCATGGCGTTCTTTTGCGCACCTGGATCGGTCTGGAGAGCTTTGACGATCTGGTCGATGTTGAACATGCGATCTCCCTTGCTGTTGGTGCGCATTTGGGGAAGCGAGGAAGCCGTTACAAGGTGGAGCCTGGCTGACGGCCGCATGAACGAAGATGAACGGTTTCTGAAGCGCGGGTGAACGCAGAAACGGGAAAGGCCCTGGCTTGCGCCAGGGCCTTGGACGACGCCCACAGAGGGAGGGGCTGGGGCATCGAGGGAGTTAACCGCCAGTAGCCGGAGCAGTGGTGGTCTCGGCCGGGGCAGCAGCGTCAGCAGCCGGAGCCACATCGGTGGCCGGAGCAGCAGCGTCAGCGGCGGGAGCCGCGTCAATGGCCGGAGCCTCGGTCATTGGGGTAGCGTCAGGCGTAGCAGCCGGAGCTTCGGTCATCGGGGCCGGGGCAATGGCCGGATCAGCCGGAGCTTCGGTGGTCGCCGGCGCACCGTTCAAATCGACCGTGGTCGACGGACCGGAGTTGGCCGAGAAGACGAGGTAGCCGATGGCCAGAAGGGCCAGGGCGACGATAATGCCGACAAACCAGCCCGTGCCGCTCGATTCCCGAGTATAAACGGTGCGGTTGCCATCGTTGGTATAAACGGTATCGCGGTCAGGGGTTGCCATGATTTCGCTCCTTTGTGTTACCGTATGGCCTGAAGAACGTCGGGGATTTTTATTCGTTCCCGAACCCGTGATCACGAATACACTTCTTTATTTATTGTTAGGTTCCAACGGCTTGCCTGGCCTGCAGGCGAAGCCGATTGTGGCAGTATTTGGACATTTCGATCGGGCGGCGCTCCTCGGGACGCCAATGAAAAAGGCCGGGCAAATGCCCGGCCTCTTGTTTCCGTGTGGCGGTGGATCAGCCGTTGTTGGCGACAGTCACCAGCGGGGTGATGCGGCGGATGGTGACACGACGGTTCTCGCGCTCCGCGGCTTCGGTGCGGACCTTGAGGTAGCGCTCGCCGTAACCCTGCGTGGCGAGGTTCTCCGGCGGCACGCCGTAGAAGTCGGTCAGGATGCGGGCGACGGTGCCGGCACGCAGGTCTGACAGCCGCAGGTTGGAGATGTCGGAGCCCACAGCATCGGTATGGCCTTCGATCAGGAAGGTTTCGACCGGGTTCTGCTCGATCAGCGCCAGCATGGCGCTGGCAACCTGGGACAGGCTGCCAACCTGATCGCGGCTGATGGTTGCCTCACCGGTGTTGAAGGTGAGGTTGCCGACCTCAAGACGCCGGACGCTGTCGCGGACGCGGGCAGAGCGCTTGACCTCGTCGATGGAGTAGAGGCGAGCAACCTGCTCCACCGGCGGCTGGCTGAAGAAGACTTCCAGTTCTTCCTCGTCGGCATAGCGGGCATCGAGCACGTATTCACTGGCCGGGATGTCGAGACGCAGCGGCGGCAGGTCCGCGGCCGGGTCCCGCCATTCAACGAGCTGGTCGTAGTAGCGGTCATCGAAGTAGGCCAGCACGTATTCACGGCCATCCGGGGTGAAGCGCGAGCGACGCAGCACGTCGCCGTTGCGGTTGCGGACGGTGACGATCTGGGTGCCGTCGGGGCGGGTGATCACCTCACGGGTGCGGCCGTTGCTGAGGTTCTCGTAGAAGATCTCGTCTTCCAGCGGGTTGTAGTAGCGGGCCGTGTCGGCACCGATCGAATTGACAATCAGCTGCGAGCCCACCTGCAGGATGACCTGGGTGATCAGATCCCCCGTTGTCCCCACCTGGACAGGGGCCTGCTCGACAACGGTGACGTTGTTCTGCTGGATGTTGTTCTGCGTCACATTGGTCACGTCGCCATTCACCACCGTGGTGTTGTTGGTGACGTTGGTGATGTTGGTGATGTTGTTGACGTAGTTGTTGACCACGGTCTGGGTGACGGTGGTGTTGCCGGTGGCGGTCACCGCGGTGCCCTCTTCGGCTGTGGCGGACTGCACGGGCTCTGCAGCAAAGGCGCGAAGCACTTCGGACTGGGCGGCCTCATCGCTCTGCGGCAGCGTTTCCTCGGTGACAACCAAGGCCTCGATCGTCTGTGCCGGCTCGGTGACAGCCGGGTCTGCACCCGGGACCGGCTCGGCGGCGACGGCAGGGTCAACGGCGGCAGCCGGGGTCTCTTCCTTGCCCGAGTCGGTCAGGGGAGCAGCTTCCCCGGTAACGCCTTCCGGAAGGGGCTCGGTCGGCTGCACTGCCGGGTCGACCGGAGCTACGCCGGCGGGATCCACCGGCATGGCGGGATCGGTCGGGATGGCGGGATCAACCGGGGCTGCCGGGACCCCCGGATCAACCGGAGGCGTGCCCTCGGGCGCTGCGGGCGGGGCGCCCGGCAGGGTAACGCTCGGCAGGGACAGGCCGTAGTTGGCAAGGCACTCTTCCGTGCTGGCGAACCCAGCGCCGGCGCACAAGGCATCGATCTGCGCGCGCGCTGCGTCGAGACGTGCCTGGGCGGCAGCGACGTCACCACCGGCCATGGCGTCGGCTACGGCCTGGATGTACTCATCGATCTGCGCCTGCAGGTCGGCCGAGATATCGGCGGATGCTGCTGGAGCAGGTTCCGGAGCAGCTTCCGGCGCGGGAGCCGGCTCGGCGACGGGCTGCTCCACCACGGGCTCAGCAGTCGGTGCTTCAACAGGCTGCTCCGGAGCGGGAGCAGGCTCTTGCATTACCTCAGGTGCCGGTGCGGGTTCGGGAGCCGGTTCCGGAACCACTTCCGGTGCAGGCGCCTCGACAGGAGCCGGTTCAGGGGCAGGCTCTTCCATCACCTCGGGAGCAGGCTCGGGGGCGACTTCAGGAACAGGGGCCTCAACAGGCGCTGGCTCAGGGGCGGGAGCCGGCTCTTCCACCGGGGCAGGCTCAGGAGCGGGCTCCGGTTG
>JAEYXQ010000004.1 GCA_023431205.1 Pseudomonadota bacterium
ATCCTGCTCCACCCAATCGCGCTGTTCGTCATCCTGGCCCTCAACGGCATCGGCTTCTCGCTCAGCAACGTGGCGATGAATGTCGAGGCGGACCGGGTGGAAGCTTCATCGGGTGAGCGAGTGATGAATACCTGCCATGGCGCCTGGAGTGTCGGTTTCCTCCTGACCGCGCTGCTTGGCGCCGCTCTGCGCGGACTCCACGTGTCCCCGGCCGTGCACCTGTGGGCGGTGGTGCCGATTCTGATAGTTCTGGTGGCTGTCGTGGTGAAACCGATGCCGGCCATGCCGCCGCGGCCGCATACTGGCGATGCCGCGGGTCGGCTTGCCTGGCCGACGCTCGCCACGCTGGGGCTGGTCGCCTTCGGGCTCGGCGCCGGGCTGAGCGAAGGCTCCGCCCGCGCCTGGTCCATCATCTACCTCCGCGACGAGTTCGACGCGCCGGCTTGGCTGGAGTCTCTGGCCCTGCCCGCGCTGCTGCTGGCAATGGCCCTGGGCCGGCTTGTGTCCGATCGCTGGATCGAACGGCTGGGACCGGTGCGCGTCGGTCGCGGCCTTGCCACGCTGGCCATTGCAGGGCTGATCCTGGTCGTGCTGGCGCCCACCGCCGTGCTGGCATTGGCCGGCTTCCTGCTGCTCGGCCTCGGCATCTGCGTACTCTATCCGCTGACGCTGTCGGCAGCCGCGCGCCTTGGCGACCGGCCGGCAGCGGAAAACGTCGCTGCTACCACGCTGGTGTTCCAACTGGTCAATCTCGGCGCCCCAGTGCTGATCGGCGCTGTCGCCGAGGGCGCGGGCGCGCGCCTGGCCTTTGCCACCCTCCTGCCGCTACTGGCGCTCACCTGGGCGATGGCCGGGCGGCTGCGCGCTGCCGAAGACTAGCGCGGCGCCCGCTTGGCAAGGATTCGCTGAAGCGTGCGGCGGTGCATGTTGAGGCGGCGTGCCGTCTCGGAGACATTGCGATCGCACAGTTCGTAGACGCGCTGGATATGTTCCCAGCGCACCCGGTCCGCCGACATCGGGTTTTCCGGCGGCTCCGGCTTCTCTTCACCCGTGGCAAGCAGGGCGTTGATGACGTCATCGGCGTCTGCCGGCTTGCTGAGATAATCGATGGCGCCGAGCTTCACCGCGGTAACCGCAGTGGCGATGTTGCCATAGCCGGTCAGCACCACGGCACGGGCGTCGGGGCGCTTCTGGTGGAGCGCGGAGACCACTTCGAGGCCGTTGCCGTCCTCGAGTCTGAGGTCAACCACGGCAAAAGCTGGCGGCTTTTCGTTAACGGCAGCGAGGCCTCCGGCGACAGATCCGGCACTGCGCACGTCAAAACCACGACGGACCATGGCTCGTTCGAGCCGCTGCAGAAAGGCCGCGTCGTCATCCACCAGCAACAGGCTCGGATCACCGGCCAGAAGGTCTTCAATCTCGCTCATGATCTCTAGATAGGCGCTCGCCGCGATCAGGTCAAAGCCCGTCAGCGGGTCGTGATGGCCGCGGATAGCGCTGCTGCGCTATGCTTGGTCATCGATTCTCGCCCGAGCGTCCATGAACCTGTTCTTCAAGCCGCGCCCCAGCATCCCCGATGTCGCCCATGTCGACATCGGTGGCGAGCGCGTGGCGGTTTCGGTCAAGGTCAGCGCCCGGGCCAAAAGCTACCGGCTGTCCCTGCCTCCGGGCAGGCCGCCATTGCTGACCCTTCCGGCCAATGGGCGCTGGCGCGAAGCCGAAGCCTTTCTGGGCCGCCACCGGAACTGGCTCGCCGCACGCATCAAACGCGCGCCGGAGGCGGCTCCGTTCGCCGACGGCGGCACCGTGCCGCTGCGCGGCCTGTCGCACCGGATCGTTGCCACCGGGCAGGTGCGGGGTCGGGTACAGGTCGTGGAGGATGGGGAGCCGACGCTGCTGGTGCCGGGTGATGCCGAGCACCGGGCTCGCCGATTGACGGATTGGCTGCGCGAACAGGCGCTCATCGACCTGCAGCAGCGCACCGCCTTCCATGCCGACCGCCTGGGGGTGACCGTCAAGGTGGTACGCCTGCGCGACCAGCGGAGCCGCTGGGGCTCATGCTCCTCCACCGGCACCATCACCTATAACTGGCGGCTGATCCTGGCCCCGCCTTTCGTGCTGGACTATGTCGCCGCCCACGAGGTGGCGCATCTTGTTGAGATGAACCACTCGCCCGCCTTCTGGGCCGCGGTGAAGCGCACCCTGCCCGAATACGAAAAAGGCCGCGCCTGGCTCAAGGCCCATGGCGCGACCCTCATGGCGGCTGGCGGAGGGATCTAGCCCTCAGCCCCCGAAGATCAGGTCCATCAACGTGCGCTGGCTGCGTTCCTGCTGGTAGACCGGCTGCTGCTGCTGGATCGGCTGCGGCGGCTGGATCGGCTGCGGTGCGAATTGCGTGGGTGCCGACATCTGAGCCGGCGCGCTCGGCACCCACACCTGCTCACCCGTTGCCGGGTCGACCACCAGCTGCATCGGCAGGCCGGTTTCCGGGTCGATCGGCACCGTCTGCGTCTGCTGCTGCAGCGGATAGCCGGTCACCGGGTCGATCTGCTGCGGCTGCGCCTGCTGGTCGATCGGCCAGCCGGTAGCCGGGTCCACCTGCTGCTGGATCAGTGGCAGTCCGGTGGCCGGATCGATCTGCTGGCCCTGCATCATCTGCCCGGCGGCGGGATCGACCATCTGGCCACCCTGCACCGGCTGCCCGGGCTGGCCCAGCGTCGTCGTCGGCACGAACTGGCCGGTAGCCGGATCCATGCGCATCAACTGTCCGGTCGCCGGATCGGTCATGGTCTGGACCACCGCACCGGTGCCGGCATCCACGAACTGCACCTGCGGCATGCCGGTGGCTGGATCGATGGCCTGCTGGCCCGTCACCGGGTCGATCAGTGGCTGCGCCACCAGTTGACCCTCGTAGGAACTGCTGGGAATGGGCGCCGGGGACTTGCCCTGGTGCGCCTTGGTCATGAACTCGCTCCAGATCGCTGCGGGCACGTTGCCGCCCGAAAGCGTCGTTGGCTTGTTGTCGTCATTGCCGAGCCACACGCCGGTCACCATGGCGGAGGTATAGCCTACAAACAGCGCGTCCTTGCTCTCCTGCGAGGTGCCGGTCTTGCCGCCGAAATCCCAGCCACCCAGATTGGCGCCACGCCCGGTCCCCACCTCGACGGCGGTCTTGAGCATGTCGTTCATCTGCGCCAGCACTGTCGGGTCGACCACGCGGCCCGGACCGGCATCGGAGGCTTCGTAGAGCACGGTGCCATCCTTGCTGGTGATCTTGGTGATCACGTTGGGGATCACGCCCATGCCGCCATTGGCGAAGGGTGCATAGGCACTGGTGAGTTCCAGCAGGTTCACTTCCTGCGTGCCGAGCCCGATCGACGGCACCGGGGTAAGCTGCGAGGAAATACCCATGCGGGTCGCGACCTCGATCACCTTTTCAGGGGTGACGTCGATGGCGAGGCGCCCGGCAACGGTATTCAGCGAATAGGCCAGACCCTGCCGCAGCGTTACGGTGCCGGCATACTTGCCGCTGGCATTGCGGGGGCTCCAGCCATTGTAGTCGAACTGGGCATCCTCGGCGAGCGTGTCCGGCGTATAGCCCTTCTCCATGGCCGCCATGTAGACGAACGGCTTGAAGGTGGACCCGGGCTGGCGCTTGGCCGTCACCGCACGGTTGTACTGGCTTGCCTGGTAGTCGACACCGCCAACCATGGCCCGCACGGTGCCGTCGACGTCCATCGCCACCAGCGCACCCTGGGTGAAGCCGCGCTTGGGACCTTCCGAGGCCACCATCTCCTTGACCACGAACTCGGCGTCCTTCTGCATCTTGTAGTCGATGGTGGTTTCCACCACCACGTCATCGCCGATCTCGCCGATATAGGCGGTCATCAGCGACTCGACCCAGTCCGCAACATAGGATTCCGACCCGGCGACGCGGGTGCGCACCGTCTGGTCGGGGTCGATCTGCGCAGCTTCGGCCTCTTCGCGGGTGATGTAGCCCTCGCGCGCCATCGCGCTCAGCGTCAGGCGCTGGCGTTCCTTGGCCGCTTCCGGATTGGATTTGGGGTTATAGGCGGATGGTGCCGGCAGGATACCGGCGAGCATCGCTGCCTGGCCCAAGGAAAGGTTGCGGGCGGAGACGCCGAAATAGGTCTGCGCTGCAGCCTCGATACCGGTGGCGCCGGCGCCGAAATAGACCCGGTTGATGTAGAGCTCGAGGATTTCTTCCTTGGTGTAGTTCTGCTCCAGCCAGATGGCCAGGATCGCTTCCTGCACCTTACGGCCCAGCGTCTGGTCCGGTGTGAGGAACAGGTTTTTGGCCACCTGCTGGGTGATGGTGGAGGCGCCACGGGTTACCGAGCGAGCCTGCACCGACTCCACCGCCACCGAGACGAGGCCGATCGGGTCGACACCGAAATGGCTCATGAAGCGCCGGTCTTCCGAAGCGATGATGGCGGCAGGCACATAGTAGGGCAGTTCGCGATAAGTGATCGCCTCGCCGCCGGTCTGGCCGCGATTGCTGATCAGCGAGCCATCGGCGGCAAGGATGCGGATATTCGGCGGCCGGTCGGGAATGGCCCAGGTATTGGACGAGGGCAGTTGCGCGCCGTAGTAGACGATCACGCCGATCACGGCGAGACCGCCCCACAGGCAGGCAACGAAACCCCACCAGAGCAGCCCCATGAGGAAGCCGCCCGAGCGCTTGCGACGCTTGTTGCGCACCGGCTGGGCCCGGCCGCGCCGAGGCTTCTTGTCCTTGGGCGGCTTGCCGCCGCCCTTGCCGCCCGGGGCAGGGCCGCCGGTCCGCTCGTCGTCGACGAACACGCCCACGGAGTGACCGAGCGTCGGCTCCACCCGCTGCCCCGACTTGCCGCGCGCCTGTGGGCGTGCGGATTTCCGGGTCGGCTGGGCACCAACGCGATCATCTGCGGAAAGACGGAAATCCATCGAGCGAACCTGTAGTCGGGGATGGTCAACTGCTTCTAGCCGCTTCGCACTCGCGTGGAAATCGGCCTTGGCATGAACTTGCCGGCAACATGCGGCTCGACCCATTGCGGGCGGCACGCGCGCGGCGTCTGCATCACCGCTTCTCCGCGCCAAATGTGGCTGGTTTATGTGAGGTTTCGCCACGGCGCCGTGGCTGTGGCCTGTTCGACACAGCAGGCTTGCCCCTGAGGGCGCATCGCCCTAAGCAGCAATGCCATGCGCCACCTGTTCGCCCTGGTCCTGCTCGCACTCGCCACCACTGCCGCCGCGGACGAGCCCGGGTCCGCCCTCGACCGCGCCATTGCGCTGTTTGAAGCCGCCATGCCCGGGCTTCCCCCAGCCTTGCATGGCGTCGACCGGGATCAATACCGGGCCGCCCTGACACTGGGGAAGGGCGTCGCGCTGGTCACAGGCTTGGACCCGGCGGACCGGTGCGAACGCTTTGCAGCCTACGCACTGCTGCCGGCGCAGGACGGCGTCGTCCGGCTGGTGTTCTGCCCCCGCTTCTTCAGTGACGGCACGGACGAGCTGCGGGCCATGACGGTGCTTCACGAGATGGTGCACGTGGTCGCCGGACCGGACGAGTGCCGCGCCATGGCCTTTGCCGCCGCCATCGAGCAACGCGCCACGGGCCGCTACACGCCGGTCGACTCCTATTGGCGTGCGAACACCTGCGATACCAGCGGCTTCAGCCTGCCGCGCTAGCGCCAGCCCAGCGCCGGGGCCACATGGGTGAGAATGCTCTCAATCACATGGGCGTTGTAGTCGACCCCGAGCTGGTTCGGCACCGTCAGCAGCAGCGTATCTGCCTCAGCGATAGCCTCGTCCTGAGCCAGCTCGCGGATCAACTGGTCGGGTTCGCCGGTATAGCCGCGCCCGAACACCGCCCGCTTCTCCGGCTCGATATAGCCGAACTGGTCCTCCTCCGGCCCGCCGCGGCCGAAATACAGACGGTCGGTGTCGTTGACGAGCGCGAAGATCGAGCGGCTGACCGACACCCGCGGCTCGCGCGCATGGCCTGCTTCCTTCCAGGCCGCTCGATAGCCCCGGATCTGTTCGGCCTGCTGGACGTGGAACGGCTTGCCGGACTCGTCGAACTTCAGCGTCGAGGATTGCAGGTGCATGCCGAGTTGAGCCGCCCACACGGCGGTCGCGTCACTGGCAGCGCCCCACCAGATGCGCTTGCGCAGTCCCTCCGAATGCGGTTCGAGGCGTAGCAGGCCGGGCGGATTGGGGAACATCGGGCGCGGGTTGGGCTGGGCGAAGCCCTGGCCTTTCAGCACCTCCAGCAACACCTCGGCATGCTGGCGCGCCATGTCGGCGTCGGTCTCGCCTTCCTGCGGCTGGTAGCCGAAATAGCGCCAGCCATCGATCACCTGTTCCGGCGAGCCGCGGCTGATGCCGAGCTGCAGGCGACCGCCAGCGATCAGGTCGGCCGCTCCTGCGTCCTCGGCCATGTACATCGGGTTCTCGTAGCGCATGTCGATCACGGCGGTGCCGATCTCGATGCGGCTGGTTCTGGCCCCCACCGCCGCGAGCAGCGGGAACGGCGATGCCAGTTGGCGGGCGAAGTGGTGCACGCGGAAATAGGCGCCGTCCGCACCCAGTTCCTCGGCTGCCACGGCCAGTTCGATCGACTGCAGCAGCGCATCGGCCGCCGAACGGGTCCCCGATTGCGGTGAGGGCGACCAGTGGCCGAAGGACAGGAACCCGATCTTTTTCATGCCGCACACTCCGCCAAGGTGATGGAGAGCCATAGCACCCAACCGGTGCCTATGTCTTTGCCACCACATGCTTCCTGTAGTTGCATCCCCTCCCGTGCTGTGCCTGTATATTGGCGGGGACTGGGGGAAATGCGCGTAAAGCTCTACATCGCGGAAGTACAGGACCATGACGGCAGGGGACAGATGCTCGTGCTGCAGGACGGGCCCGCGGCCGCCATTCCGCTGCGCTTGCAGGACAGGGAGTGGCGTTTCGTCGCCGTCACCGAGAGCAACGACCCACGCATCCCCGCAGAAGCCGACCTCGTCACTGTCACATTGGCCCGCGATGGCTACATCGTTCTGGTGACGGAGCCATCCGCGCCCGACTAGCCGCCGGATGGATCTCGGCCGTCAGACGTCGAGGTTGCTGACGTTCAGCGCGTTTTCCTGGATGAAGTCGCGGCGGGGCTCCACCAAATCCCCCATCAGCGAGGTGAAGATCTGGTCGGCTTCGCTCGACTCGTCGATCTCGACCTGGAGCAGGGTGCGCACATTGGGGTCGAGCGTGGTTTCCCACAGCTGCTCGGCGTTCATTTCGCCCAGGCCCTTGTAGCGCTGCAGCGACACGCCCTTGCGGCCGGCGTCGGTGACGGCCTTGAACAGCGAACCGGGTCCGTAGATGGGCTGCGTGTCGCCCTTGCGGGTGAGCGTGGGCACGCCGCCATAAAGTTCATCGAGCCGGTCGGCGAGCTGGCGCAGCTTGCGGGCGTCGGCGCTCTGCAGCAGGGCCTGATCCAGGATGTGCCGTTCGGTCACGCCGCGCACGGTGCGCGAGAACACCACCCCGTCGTCGGTCACTTCGCCGGTCCAGCCGCGCTCGAGCTCGTCGGAGATGCGGTCGAGTCGGTTGGAGACGCGCGTCAGCACCTCGCCGACCCGCGCCGGGTCATCGATCCCCTCGGGATCGAGCCCGCCCACGATTGCCGCCTGTTCGACCAGGTTGCGATTGTAGCGGGTATTGAGATTGTCGATGGCATAGACGATGTCGCGGGCCTGCTGGGTGATCGACAACAGGTCCGGCCCGGCATGCTCGATGCCGTCACGGGTCTTGAACACCGCATCCTCGAGGCCGGCATCCATCAGGTATCTGTCCAGCGCCGCCTCGTCCTTGAGGTACTGCTCGGAGCGGCCGCGCGTCGCCTTGTAGAGCGGCGGCTGGGCGATGTAGATGTGCCCGCGCTCGATCAGCTCCGGCGTCTGTCGGTAGAAGAAGGTCAACAGCAGCGTGCGGATATGAGCGCCGTCGACGTCGGCGTCCGTCATGATGATGATCTTGTGGTAGCGCAGCTTGTCGGCGTTGAACTCCTCGCGGCCGATGCCGGTGCCGAGCGCGGTGATCAGCGTGCCGACCTGGTCGGACGAGATCATGCGATCGAACCGCGCCCGCTCGACATTGAGGATCTTGCCGCGCAGCGGCAGCACCGCCTGGTTGGAGCGGTCGCGGCCCTGCTTGGCCGAGCCACCGGCCGAGTCACCCTCGACGATGAAGATTTCGGACTTGGCCGGGTCGCGTTCCTGGCAGTCGGCGAGCTTGCCGGGGAGCGAGGAGATTTCCAGCGCACCCTTGCGGCGGGTCAGTTCGCGCGCCTTGCGCGCCGCTTCGCGCGCTGCGGCGGCTTCCACCACCTTGCCGACAATGGTCTTGGCCTCGTTCGGATGCTCTTCGAACCACTGGCCGAGCTTGTCGTTGACGACGTTCTCGACCACCGGGCGCACCTCGGAGGAAACGAGCTTGTCCTTGGTCTGCGATGAGAACTTCGGGTCCGGCACCTTGACCGAAAGGACGCAAGTCAGCCCCTCGCGGGTATCGTCCCCGGAGAGCTCGACCTTCTCCTTCTTGGCAATGCCCGAATTGTTGGCATAGCCGGTCACCTGGCGCGTCAGCGCCGCGCGCAGGCCCGCAAGATGGGTGCCGCCGTCGCGCTGGGGGATGTTGTTGGTGAAGCAGAAGACGTTCTCGTGGTAGCTGTCGTTCCACTGCAGCGCCACTTCCACCGTGATCCCGTCCTTCTCGGCGGTCATGGTGATCGGCCGCTCCAGGACCGGCTGCTTGGCCTTGTCGAGATAGTTGACGAACGCCTCGAGCCCGCCTTCGTAGTGCAGTTCCACCTCGACCGGCTCGGGGTGACGCCGGTCCGAGAGCAGGATGCGCACGCCCGAATTGAGGAAGGCGAGTTCGCGCAGCCGGTGCTCCAGCGTCTTGAAGTCGAACTCCGTCATGGTGAAGGTGTCAGGGCTCGGCAGGAAGGTCACTTCCGTGCCGGAGCGACCTTCGCTGTATTCGCCCACCACCTTGAGCGGTGCGTCGGCATCGCCATGGCTAAAGCTCATCTCGTGGATCTTGCCGTTCTGCCGGATGCGCAGCCGGAGCCACACCGACAGCGCGTTCACCACCGACACACCCACGCCGTGCAGGCCGCCCGAGACCTTGTAGGAGTTCTGGTCGAACTTCCCGCCGGCATGGAGCTGGGTCATGATGACCTCGGCCGCCGAGACGCCTTCTTCCTTGTGAATGCCGGTCGGGATGCCGCGGCCGTTGTCGGTCACCGTCACCGAGCCGTCGGCGTTGAGGGTGACCGTGACTAGATCGGCGTGGCCGGCAAGGGTCTCGTCGATGGCGTTGTCGACCACCTCGTAGACCATGTGATGCAGGCCCGAGCCGTCATCGGTGTCGCCGATATACATGCCCGGCCGCTTGCGCACCGCGTCGAGGCCCTTCAGCACCTTGATGCTGTCGGCGCCGTATTCATTCGGAACGGGAGCGGGAGCGTCGGTCATGAGGTCGAATCGGTTCTTTTCAGGATGGGTTTGTTCTAGCGGAATGGGGTGCCAACCCCAAGGAAAATGGGCATTTCCGGGCTCTTTCACCCGCTTTTCGACAGCTTCGGAGCCCTCGGCGGTCAGACCAGCGTCAAGCGTCCCTCTTTCACCGCCACATGCTGCGCACGATCGCCCATCGCCTCGAACAAAACGGCGTCGGTCCCGGTGAGAAAGCACTGGGTGCCGAGGCCGTCGAGCGCCGCAAACAGCGCCCGGCGCCGGTCCGGGTCGAGATGGGCGGCGATCTCGTCGAGCAGCAGGAACGGGGTGATCGCGGTTCTCAGCTTCACTAGTCGCGCATGGGCGAGCACCAGCCCGATCAGCAGCGCCTTCTGCTCGCCGGTCGACCCCAGGGCCGCCGGCATCCCCTTCTGGGCATAGGTCACTTCAAGGTCGATACGGTGTGGTCCTGATATGGTGCGTCCGGCGGCACGATCAAGGGGCCGGGAAGCCCGCCAGCCGGCGCTCAGCGCCGATTCCAGCGCCGCCAGATTGTCCGGTTCCGGGCCGCTCTCGAACAAGGGCGTCAGTGCCAGGTGGGCAGCAGGGAAGCTCCCGTCTTCGAGGCTTTCGGCGATCAGCGACTGCAGGTGCTCGAGGCTGTCGGTGCGGGCAATGTGAATCTGGGTGCCCAGTTCTGCCATCTGCGCTTCGACGGCTCCCAGCCAAGCCGGGTCCGCGTCGTCCTCGAGCAGCCGGTTGCGGTGCCGCATCGCCTTCTCGTAGTCGCCCACCGCAGCCGAATGCGATGGGATCAGTGTCGTCACCAGCCGGTCCAGGAACCGCCGGCGGTCCGATGCCGGGCCGGAGAACAGCCCATCCATGGCCGGGGTCAGCCACAACACCCGCAGGTAGTCGCTGAGCATTTCCACCGACCGGGCATTGGCGCCGTTGATGCGAACGCGCCGTCCGCCTTCAGCCGCCGCGCCCGTGCCCAGGTCCGAGGGCCCGTCCTCCGCCTCGACCGTCGCCGCCACAGCCCAGGGCTGATCGCTGCCCTGCTGCTGCAGGGTGTCGAAGCCGGCACTGCGCAGGCCGCGGCCGGGCGACAGCACGGAAATCGCTTCCAGCAGATTGGTCTTGCCGGCGCCATTGGGCCCGGTCAGCACCACATGACGCTGGTCGAGGTCGAGCGCCGCCGCCGCATAGTTGCGAAAGGCGGTCAGGCGCAGGCGGGAAAGATGGCGGGTCACGGCGACGCCGCGGCGCGAATCGGGATCGTTGCCGGCCTCACACGCGCATCGGCATCAGCACATAAAGCGCGCGCGCCTCGCCCTCTTCCTTCACCAGCGTCGGCGAGCCGGCATCGTTGAACAGGAAGATGGCATTCTCGGAGCGGATCTGGCTGATGATGTCGAGCAGGTACCGGGCGTTGAAGCCGATTTCGAAGCCCTCGGTCTCGAACTCCACCGGCAGTTCTTCGCTCGCCGTGCCGTGGTCAGGATTGGTCACCGACAGCTCCAGCATGCCTTCATTGGCATTGAGCTTTACCGCCTTGCCGCCGCGTTCGGAGGCAATGGTGGACACACGGTCGACGGCAATGGCAAAGCTCTGCCGGTCGACGGTCATGCGCTTGTCGTTGTTCTTCGGGGTCACCCGATCATAGTCGGGGAAAGTGCCCTCGATCAGCTTGGACAGCAGCACCACTGAGCCGAGGCTGAAGCGGATCTTTGTGTCGGACACCTCGACCTTCACTTCGCCATCGGCCCCGTCGAGCAGCTTCTGTACCTCGCCCACGGTCTTCTTGGGGACGATGATGCCGGGCATGCCACCCGAACCGGCCGGCGCGTCGATCTCGGCGCGCGCCAGGCGGTGACCATCGGTCGCCACCGCGCGCAGCAGCGTGCCGGCGTTGGAAACATCGACGGTGTGGAAGTAGATGCCGTTGAGGTAGTAGCGCGTTTCTTCGTTCGAGATGGCGAACTGGGTGCGCTCGATCAGCTCCCGCATGGCCGGCGCCGGCATCTGGAATTCGTGGCCGAAGCTGCCCGACTTGAGGTCCGGGAAGCTGTCGGGGTTGATGCAGGCCAGGTTGAACCGTGAGCGGCCCGAGGTCAGCACCATGTTGTCGTTGCCGTCGGTTTCGAGCCGCACTTCCGAGCCATCGGCCAGCTTGCGGACGATTTCATAAAGCGTATGCGCCGGCACCGTGGTCGTGCCCGGCGTCGACACCATGGCCGGCACCACCTCGGTGACTTCGATGTCGAGATCGGTTGCGCGCAGCTCGACACGGTCCTCAGCAGCCTTCAGCAGCACGTTGGCCAGGATCGGGTACGTATTCCGACGCTCCACCACTCGATGCACATGGCCCAGCGACTTGAGCAGATGATTGCGTTCGAGCGTGATCTTCATGCGGCGACTTCCCTGGCACTCAAGGCTGCCAAGCGGCAGCGAACCCCCGGCGAACCGGGCTTGGACATTTACAATTCGGTAGCCAAAACGCAAGCGCGAGCGCCAGTTGCGCCGACCTTTGCACAGGCGGGGCTGCGCGCAACCGCGTCATTGCGCCGCGCGTTCCTCACCAGCATCAACAACAAGCAGGAGCCGTCCACGCCGACAGTCCCTGTGGAAGAAATACAGCTATGGCTGGGTCACGCTCGGCTTCTTCCTCATCACCCTGGTGGGACATTGGGTGTTCGGCTGGTTCGCCTTCGCCGAGGAGCAGGCGTCCCACGGGCAGGCGGCCGAGTTCAGCCCGTATCTGATGGAGATGCTGCGCGACACGCTCGAGAACTGGCAGTCGGAGTTCCTGCAACTGCTCTGGCAGGTCGGCGGCCTTGCCTTCCTGCTCTATCTCGGCTCCCCGCAGTCCAAGGAAGGCGATGATCGCGCCGAGGCCAAGATCGACGAGATCCTTCAGCGCATAGCGCCCGAAGAGGGGCAGAAGATCATCAACGAGTTGGACGAGGCCTATGCAGGCCGGCATACCGACCCGCACTACCAGGCGCCCGAACAGCGAGCCAGATGGCTCGCCGGGAGCCTATTCCTCCAGCATGCGCTTGAGCAGCTCGATCTCCTGGGCGAGATCGATGTCGTCCTTGATCATCTGCTCGACCTTGCGCACCGAGTGCAGCACCGTGGTGTGGTCGCGGCCGCCAAAGCGCCGGCCGATCTCGGGCAGCGAGCGCGAGGTCAGCACCTTGGCAAGGAACATCGCGATCTGGCGCGGGCGAACAACGTCGCGCGAGCGGCGGGCGGACAGGAGTTCGTTGCGCGGTACCTTGTAGTGGCGGGCAACGATCTTGAGGATGTCCTCGATGCGGACGCGGCGGGCATCGCGCGAGCGGATCAGGTCCGCCAGGGTCTTTTCCGCCAGCGGTACGGTGATCAGTTCACCGGTGAGTTGGTTGGCAGCGACCAGCCGGTTCACGGCGCCGTCGAGATCGCGGCCATGGCTCACCACGGCGCGGGCGACATAGTCGATCACCGCCACGGGGAAGTGCATGCCGAAACGGGCCGTGGCCTGATCGGCGCGGCGCTGCACGATTGCCCGGCGAAGTTCGACGTCGAAGCCGGAGATCGGCACGACGAGGCCGCCGGACAGGCGCGAGCGGATGCGCTCGTCGATCATTTCGAGATCGCGCGGCGGAGCATCGCCGGCAACCACCACCTGCTTGGCTCCGGTGAGGAGAGTGCCCAGCGTATGGCCGAATTCGGTGGCCGATTTGCCCTGCAGGAACTGCATGTCGTCGATCAGCAGCAGGTCGACCCGGCGCAGCCACTCCTTGAAGCCGAGCGCCGACTGGCGCTGCACGGCCGTGATGAAGTGGTACATGAAGTGGTCGGCGGTCAGGTAGACGATGTTCTTGGTCGGGTCGGCCGCTTCCACCGCATGGGCGATGGCATTGAGCAGGTGCGACTTGCCCAGACCCACGGTCGAATGGATGTAGACCGGGTTGAACGTCACCGTGTTGTTGATGGCCGCGTTGGCGATCTGCCGGGCCACGCCGAAAGCCATCTCGTTGGCGGTACCGGGCACAAAGGTGTCAAAGGTCATGCGCTGGTCGATGGCGCTGCCGGACAGGGCGTCGCCCTTGGCAGTGTCGCGCACCAGGCGAGGTGCAGCGGGAGCAGCCGGGGCAGGGCTCGCGGCAACGCTGGCTACCTGGGTCGGGGCGCTCGCAGTGGCATTGGCGGCTTCATTGGCGACGGCAGAGGGGCGCGGCCGCGGCTGGCCGGCAACGCGCAAGGCAACCTGGATGCGCTCGACGCTCGGCTCGTCCTGGCGGAAGGCTTCAAGGATGCGGTCGGAATAGTTGGACTGCACCCAGGAACACAGGAACCGCGTCGGCGCCGACAGGTGCACCACCCCATCGGCCAGATCGTCGAGCTCGAGCCGTGCAAACCAGGAGGTAAAGACGTCCTCCCCGACACCGGCCTTGATGCGCGCCCGCACGCGGGCCCACAGGTCGCGGCGGTCGAGGCCATCGTCTTGCTTGCTCATGACAGGGTCCTTGCCATCGGTCGTGGTGGAGGTGGAAAGCGCCGCAGCACCAGACCAATCTCCCGTTCCGGCAGTCGCCTGTCGCATCATCTTGAGCCCCGTTTCTCATGCTGCCGGTCCGCACCCGGCAGTGTTTGTCTTCGATCGCGGCGTCTCCGTCCTGGAGCAGCCACAGCTTCGCCCGTGCACCCGCCAACGGCAGGCACAGTTTTTTCGTCGATGCTCCCGGAAGGACCATCGGGTGTTCGACACACGCTCGTCGTGATTCCGGTCAGTTCAGACCAGAGTAAGCCCGTCCATCGGTCGACTAGAGGACCGCTGAACCGCCGAATGCCAATTCAAACTTCACCGAATATGACCCCAGCCGAAATCGGCCTGCCCCGAAAATATTACCCCTTGAACCAAACCCCAGCGGGATGAGACGCTCGTTTGTGGCGCCGCTTTTCCCTGCTGACCAAGGCACTCTAGAGGGAGCATTTTGGGCCCGCAACCGCCTTAAATCCAAAAACGGGGCTTGACTCTCACGCTGCTGGCGAGGGGGTCTGACGGGTCCAAAAGTGCCTTTCCACAACTGTTTGGGACTCAATGCAGATTCGATTCACTAGCGGTTATCGAACCCTAAAAAAATATTCCGTGAGCCTCTGACGAGCCGTGGCGCGAAACGTCGCACCCTTGGTGCAAGTGCCTGTTACAACTCGCGTTTCCGATAATCCACAGGCTGGAAAAAGTGGTATCTACCACCCACAGGCAGTCGGTAACGGCACCAGACTCGGAAATGGCTTTGCCGTTGGTCACAAACAAAACGGGCCCCGCAAAGGGAGCCCGATCCGTCTGTTCAGCACCCCGGGGATCCGAGGTGATCAATGTCGTGTCAGGCGCTCAGCGCCTTCACCCGGCTGTTGAGGCGCGAGACCTTGCGGGCGGCCAGGTTGGCATGGACGATGCCATGGGTCGCCGCGCGGTTGATCTCCGGCTCGGCAGCCTTGAGCGCCGTCATGGCTGCGGCGTGATCGCCCGACGCAATCGCCTCTTCGACCTTGCGGATGAAGGTGCGAACGCGGCTGCGGCGCGACTTGTTGATCGCGGTGCGGGCTTCGATCTTGCGGGTAGCCTTCTTGGCTGACGGCGTATTGGCCATGAATGGTCCTCTTGGCGTCCAACCGGCCGGAAGCGCCTCGCTTGAAGTCGCAACCATCCGGCATGAAATGAAAGCGGCGGCACAGGCGCCGCCAAGTCGCCGGGTCTATAGGGGAAAGGCGGGCAAGCGTCAACTGTGATTCAGGTTTGCGCTCACGGCAGCTTCTGGCAAACCGGACAGAAGAAGGTTGACCGGCCGGACTGCACGGTGCGCGTCACCGTGCCGGTGCAGAGCGGGGTAGGGCAGGGCTCGCCCTCGCGGTCATACACGGAAAAGCGGTGCTGGAAATAGCCCGAGCCGCCCTCTGCATTTCGGAAGTCCCGTAGCGTCGACCCGCCGGCCTCGATGGCTTCCACCAATACCTGCCGCACGGCATGCGCCAGATCCTCGAGCATGGCCTTGGGCCTGCCCTTGGGGGTCACCAGCCGCCCGGCAGCGGCGGTCGGCAGGATGTGGGCGCGGTGCAGCGCTTCGGCCACATAGATGTTGCCGAGCCCGGCCACCACCCGCTGGTCCAGCAGCGCCGCCTTGATGGGCGCTTTCTTGCCGGCAAACGCCTCTGCCATGCCCTCGGCATGGAAGTCGTTGCCGAGCGGCTCCGGTCCGAGGTCCTTGAGGTAATCGTTGTCGGCCGCGTCGTCATAGAGCCCGATGAAGCCGAACCGCCGCGGGTCGGCATAGATCAGGTGCGAGCGTCCGTGCTCCGGGTGGTGGACGGTCCACACCATGTGGTCGTGCTTTTCGGCAAGGCCTGGTTCATAGTAGCGCGGTGGCTTGTCGATCGGGTGTTCGGCAAACCGCCAGGAGCCGGTCATGCCCAGATGGCTCAGCAGTGTCTTGCCGGTCGATAGTGTCATCAGGAGGTATTTGGCCCGACGCCCGACGGCGGTGACGGTGGCGCCCTCCAGCGCCGCTTGCAACCCCTCCGGAAAAGGAAAGCGCAGATCCGCCCGGTTCAGGGTGACGGCTTCGATGGTGGCGCCGGCAAGCCATGGCTCAAGGCCCCGGCGCACGGTTTCGACCTCGGGCAGTTCCGGCATCACCTCTCCTTAATCCATGTGCGGCTTTGTGCCATGGGCAACCCGCCATGTCTTATATATGGTGCCGGCCAAATCGGAACGAGCGAGCCAGACCCATGAGCGATCGCCCAGAGACCACCCATTTCGGCGAGCGGACCGTGCCGCTCGAGGAAAAGCAGGGCCTCGTCAATCAGGTGTTCCATCACGTGGCGGATCGCTATGACCTGATGAACGACCTGATGAGTGGCGGCATCCACCGGCTGTGGAAGGATGCCATGGTCAACGAGCTCGCCCCGCCCCGGCGCGGCGCCCGCCCCTACCGGGTGCTCGACATGGCCGGCGGCACCGGCGACATCGCCGAGCGCATTCTCAACGCTTCGGTCGGCCATGCCGAAGTCGTGGTTTCCGACATCAATGCCGACATGCTGCGCGTCGGCGCCGAACGCGCCCGCAACTGGCGCTACCCGGCCCAGGCGAGCTTCGTCGAGGCCAATGCCGAGCAGTTGCCCTTCGAGGACAACAGCTTCGACGCCTACACGATCGCCTTCGGCATCCGCAACGTGCCGCGCATCGACCTGGCGCTGAAGGAAGCCCACCGGGTGCTGCAGCGCGGCGGCCGCATCCTGGTGCTCGAGTTCTCGCAGGTGGATGTGCCCGGCTTCGATGCTGTCTACCGCGCCTTCTCCGACCGGGTGATCCCGCCGATCGGCCGCGTCGTCACCGGCGACGCCCAGCCTTACAAATACCTGGTGGAATCGATCCGCAAGTTCGCCTCGCCGCAGCTCTTCACCTCCATGCTGGTGGGCGCCGGCTTCAAGCGGGTGAAGCACACCTCCTATTCAGGCAACATCGCCGTGCTGTTCTCGGGCTGGAAGCTCTGACGCATGGGTGTTGCGGCGTATTTCAGGCTCGCACGGGCCGTCTGGGTGCTGGCGCGCGAAGGTGCCTTCTCGGTCCTGCCGACGGAATCGCTGCCGCCAATGGCGACGGCGGCGATCGGCGTGGCGCGCCTGGTGGAACGCCGTTCGGTCCGGCGCACCGGGCGGGTCGACCGGCTGAACGCCGCACTCAACAAGCTCGGCCCCACCTATGTGAAGTTCGGCCAGACCCTGGCCACCCGTCCCGACATCGTCGGGCCTGACGCGGCCGCCGACCTGTCGGGCTTGCAGGATCGCATGCCGCCCTTTGATCCGGCATTGGTGCCGTCCATCCTCGAGGAGGCACTCGGCGCCAGGGCAGCCGATTTCGTCAACCTCAGCCCGCCGGTCGCCGCCGCCTCGATCGCCCAGGTGCACAAGGCCCATATCGCCAGCCCCGCCGGCGGTCATGTGGTTGCGGTCAAGCTGCTCCGTCCCGGCGTTGAACAGCGCTTCCGCGCCGACATCGAGGGCTTCTATGCCGGCGCCCGCTTTGCCGAGCGCTTCATCCGCCAGGCCCGGCGGCTGAAGCCCACCGAAGTCGTCCAGACCCTCGACCACTCCGCCCGGCTCGAGCTCGACCTCCGGCTGGAGGCCGCTTCGATTTCGGAGATGAGCGAGAACATCAAGGGCGACACCGGCTTCGTCATCCCGACGGTCTCGTGGGATCACACCGCCCAGAACGTGCTCACCACCAGCTGGATGAACGGCATCCCCATCCGGGATCATGCCGCCCTCGACGCCGCCGGGCTCGACCGGCGCAAGCTCGCCGCCCAGCTGCTGCAGGCCTTTCTCCGTCACGCCATCCGCGACGGCTTCTTCCACGCCGACATGCACCCGGGCAATTTGTTCGCCGATCCGGCGACCGGCAACATCATCGCCGTCGACTTCGGCATCATGGGCCGCATCAACCGCTACGAGCGGCGGTTCCTGGCCGACATTCTCTACGGCTTCATCACCCGCAACTACCGGCTGGTGGCCGAGCGTCATTTCGACATCGGCTATGTGCCCAAGGACCAGTCGGTCGACGACTTCACCCTCGCCATCCGCTCGATCGGCGAGCCGCTCCACGGTCGCACCGCCGCCGATATCTCCATGGCCAAGGTGCTGGGCCAGCTCTTTGCCATCACCGAGTTGTTCTCGATGCAGACCCGCCCCGAACTGGTGCTGCTGCAGAAGTCGATGGTGCTGGTCGAAGGCGTCGCCCGTGCGCTCGATCCCAACCTCGATATCTGGACCGTTGCCGAGCCAGTGGTCGGCGAATGGCTCCGTCGCGAGCAGGGGCCGATCGGCAAGCTCAACGACCTCGCCGACCACCTGCGCGCCTTCGGCGATGCCGCCAACCGCCTGCCGGTGCTGATCGCCGAAGCCGAACTGGCCCTGGCGGAGCATCGCGCCGATCGTCAGCGCCCGCGCCCGCGCCAGCGCGACGGCCTTGTGCGGGCGGCACTGCTCGGTGTGCTGGGGCTTGGCGGCCTGGTGCTTCTGGCTCTGCTCTACGTGCTGCTCCGCTACGCGATGCAGCCGGGCTTCTAGGTGAACCCCAGGAACCGCGCCGTATCCGGATCGATCGGGATGCCCTCGGCATCCCGCCGCGCCGCCTCGGCCCATTCCCGATCGCCCGGCGCCATCACCTTGCCGCCGGCACGCGCCGGCGCACCGCGCAGCGCCTCGAGGTAGCGGATCATCGTCTGCCCGAAAGCCGCTGCACCCGCGAATTTGTCGGGATCGATCACCATCACGAAGTGCCCCATGTTCCGTGGGCTGGAGATGTCGTCCGAGCCGTACATGGGGATGAACTCCGGATCGAGCGTGGTGCCGGTGAGAATGGCCGAGAACAGCGTCGCCACGCCTGCAAGGCCGGCGCCCTTGTGGCCGAAGTCCTCCCCGCCCAACGGCAGCAGCATCTCCGCCTCGTGCGGATCGGTCGTGGGAACACCCTGCGCATCCGCCGCGACCCCCGCCGGCAGCGTCTTGTCGAGCGACCGATGCAGCAGCACCCGGTTCATCGGGATCGATGAGGTCGCCATGTCCAGCAGCCACGGCTTCGATCCCGGCACCGGAGCCGCAAAGGCCAGCGGATTGGTGCCATGGAAGCGCTCGGCGCCCTCGAAAAGGGCGACCATCGAATCCGTGTTGGTGGTGGCAAAGGTCACGAACCCGGCTTCCGCGCCGGCCAGGGCGTAGGCACCGGCCGCGCCAAGGTGGCTCGAGTGCACGATGCCAACGCCGGCAATACCCGCCTCCCGCGCCAGCTCCATGCCCACCTCGACCGCCTTGTAGGCGGCGTGGTGACCGAGCCCATCGCCGCCGTCGACGATGGCACTGCCTACTGCACGGCGCTCCACCCGGAGCTCCGGGGTGCCCTTCAGCCGCCCGCCGCGCAGCATGCGGCAGTAGTGTTCGGTCAACCGCACCCCATGGCTGTCGATGCCATGCCTCGAGGCGTGCATCATCGCCCGTGTTGCCGACGCAGCCGAAGCGGCGCTGGCCCCCGCAGCCTCCAGCGCTGCCTGCACCCGTCGGGACAGTTCCGCGCCCTTGACCCTTATCTGGTTGCCGCCGTCCATCGCCGCTTCTCCTCTGACCGTCTTGGTCTAGCGGCAGCGCTTGCCGGTGCAAAGCCCGACCGTGGCGGTTGTGAGGTGGAACCGGAGGCCCTAAGGTCCGGGCTTCCCTGGAACTGGCCGCCCTTTGCTGATGGACGTCTCCCTTCCCGATTCTGCTCCGTCCCGCGCCGCCGTTCAGCTGACGCCGATGATGGCGCAGTATTTCGAGATCAAGTCGGCCAATCCCGGCTACCTGTTGTTCTACCGGATGGGCGATTTTTACGAGCTGTTCTTCGAGGACGCCGAGATCGCCAGCGCGGTGCTCGGCATCGTGCTCACCAAGCGCGGCAAGCATCTGGGGCAGGACATCCAGATGTGCGGCGTGCCCATCCATGCCGCCAACGACTATCTCAACAAGCTGATCAAGCTGGGCCACCGCGTCGCCATCTGCGAGCAGGTGGAAGATCCCAGGGAAGCCAAGAAGCGCGGCGCCAAGTCGGTGGTGAAGCGCGATGTCGTGCGCCTCGTTACCCCCGGCACGCTGACCGAGGACGATCACCTCGAAGCGCGTGCCGCCAACTACCTCGCTGCCATCTCCAGTGTCCGCCATGGCGACATCGATTTCGCCCTGGCCTGGGCCGATATCTCGACCGGCGAGACCTTCACCGCCGATCTCACCGCCGAACAGGTGCTCGACGAACTGGCGCGGACCGATCCCGCCGAATTGCTGATGAGCAGCGCGACCAAGGAGACCTTGGCGGAGCGCCAGTTGCTGCCGCCCTCGTTCCTCGCGCGCACCCACACCACGACCCCGGAGAGTTTCGACAGCCACGCCGCATCGGACACGCTGCGCCAGGGCTTCCCCGCCGGCACCTTCGACCCCAGTGCACTGTCGCGCGCCGCACGGTCGGCCTTGGGTGCATTGGTCGCCTATGTGCGCGACAGCCAGCGCGGTGCCGGCGTCGCACTGCGCGCTCCCGTGATCGACAGCGCCGGCCGGCACCTCGCCATCGATGCTGCGACCCGCATGAGCCTTGAGCTGACCCAGACCCAGCGCGGGCAGGTTACCGGCTCGCTCCGCCACAGCATCGACATGACCGTCACCGCGCCCGGGTCTCGCCTGCTGGCGGCACGTCTCGCGGCGCCACTGGCCGATGCGGCTGCCATCAATCACCGCCTTGATGCCGTGACTTTCCTCACCGAGGACACACTCATGGGCGGGCGTCTCCGCGCCGAACTGAAGGCGGTGCCGGATCTTGCTCGCGCCCTCACCCGTCTTGCGCTCGACCGCGGTGGGCCTCGTGATCTGGCTGCGATCGGCAAGGCCGTCGGCAGCGCGATCTCGGTCTCGCGTCTGCTCGCTGGCGCCCAAACCCTGCCTGCAGTGCTGGAGCGGCTCTCGGCAACCCTCGCCGCGGCACCGATGGGCCTCGCCACCGACCTTGCCGCCGCGCTTGACGACGAGCTGCCGCTGCTCCCCCGCGACGGCGGCTTCGTGCGTCAGGGCTATGACGCAAAGCTCGATGAGGAGCGCGCCCTCGGCAGCCAGACCCGCGCTGTCGTCGCCGCCCTGCAGGCGCGGCTCATTGCCGAAACCGACGTGAAGGCGCTCAAGATCCGCCACAACGGTGTGCTCGGCTATTTCGTCGAAGTGCCGGCAGGGCAGGGCAACAAGCTGCTCGAGGAGCCGCATCGGCAGGTCTTCATCCACCGCCAGACCATGGCCAACGCCATGCGCTTCACCACGGCAGAGCTGGCCGATCTCGAAGGCCGGATCGCCCGCGCCCACGAAGCGGCGCTCGAGATCGAGCGCAAGGTGTTCGCGAGCCTGCGCTATGCCGTGCTTGAGCGCACCGACCTCTTGCGCGCCCTTGCCGACGCCCTTGCCGAGCTCGACGTCACCGCCGCGCTGGCCCACCTTGCCCTTACCCGCGGCTATGCCCGGCCGGAGGTCGACACCTCCCTTGCCTTCCACATCGAGGGCGGTCGCCATCCGGTGGTCGAAGAGCGCGCAATGGCCGAAGGGCGCAGCTTCGTCGCCAACGACGCCGACCTGTCCGGCGCTGATGACATCGGCGGCGGCTTGCTGTGGCTTGTCACCGGCCCCAACATGGGCGGCAAGTCCACCTTCCTGCGCCAGAACGCTCTGATCGCCATCCTCGCGCAGATGGGCAGCTTCGTGCCGGCCGCCAGCGCCCATATCGGTGTCGTCGACCGCGTGTTCTCCCGCGTCGGCGCCTCCGACGACATTGCCCATGGTCGCTCGACCTTCATGGTCGAAATGGTCGAGACCGCCGCCATCCTCAATCGGGCCACCCGCCGCTCGCTGGTGGTGCTCGACGAGATCGGCCGCGGCACGGCCACCTTCGACGGCCTCTCCATCGCCTTGGCTGCCGTCGAGGCGCTGCACAACCAGACCGGTTGCCGGGCGCTGTTCGCCACCCACTTCCATGAGCTGACCAGCCTTGCGAAAACCCTGCCGCGGGTCAGCAACGTCACCATGAAAGTGCGCGAGTGGGAGGGTGAGGTCGTGTTCCTGCACGAAGTAGTGGAAGGCGCCGCAGACCGTTCATATGGCATTCAGGTTGCGCGTCTCGCCGGTCTGCCGGAGCCCGTACTGGCCCGGGCACGCCAGATCCTGAACACCCTCGAGGAGCGCTCCTCGGGCACCGCCTCTTCCGGCCAGCGGGCAGGCGTGCTAGACGATCTGCCGCTATTTGCCCACCAGCCGCCCCCTCGGCCGGTCGGCCCCGACCCGGTTCATCAGGCTCTCGACGGCATCCGCCCCGACGAGCTGACGCCCCGGCAGGCCATCGAGGCGCTGTACGAGTTGAAGAAAATCCGCGATGACGCTCGCCGAAGCTGACGCAAAGCCGCGAAAACCGCTGTTCGCGCTGAAGTCCGCCGAAACCATCCTGAGCGAACTGGACGCCGCCATCGGCGCGGACGATCCCAAGTCCACTGCCGCCCGCGCCAAGGTCCTGGCCCACATCCGCCAGACCCTGGCTGAAGCCCGCCAGTCCGCCGAAGCCGAGCTGATCGCCAGCGGCAAGGGCACGCGCTGCGCGCAGAACCTCAGCAACGCCGAAGACGAGATCATCGCGGCCGTCCACGCCTTCGCAACGCGCCGCGTCTACCCCGTCGACAACCCGTCCGGCGCAGAAGCCATCGGCTTGGCGGCGGTTGGCGGCTATGGTCGCGGCACGCTGGCGCCGGGATCCGACATCGACCTGCTGTTCATCCTGCCCTACAAGCAGACCCCCTGGGGCGAGCAGGTCACCGAATACATCCTCTATCTGCTGTGGGACCTCGGCCAGAAGGTCGGCCACGCTGTGCGCTCGGTGGATGAATGCATCCGCATGGCCAAGGCCGACATGACGGTGCGGACCGCCACGCTCGAGGCGCGGTTCCTCACCGGCGACAAGGCGCTGTTCGACCAGCTGGTGAGGCGCTTCGAATCCGAGGTGATGCCGAAGACCGGCCCCGAGTTCATCGCCGCCAAGATGGCCGAACGCGACGAGCGCCACCGCCAGATGGGCAATACCCGCTATGTGGTCGAGCCCAACATCAAGGACGGCAAGGGAGGCCTTCGGGACCTCAACACCCTGTTCTGGATCGGCAAGTATTTCTATCAGGTCAAGACCAGCCACGAACTGGTCGGCAAGGGCGTGCTCTCCGCCGCCGACTACCGGCTGTTCAGCCGCGCCGAGGATTTCCTGTGGGCGGTGCGCTGCCACCTGCACTTCATCACCGGCCGCGCCGAGGAGAAGCTGACTTTCGACGTGCAGCCGGAGCTGGCCGAGCGCATGGGCTACGAGCGCCGGATCGGCATGCTCGGCGTTGAGCGCTTCATGAAGCGCTACTTCCTGGTCGCCAAGGATGTAGGCGACCTCACCCGCATCATCTGCGCCTCGCTCGAATTCAACCACGCCAAGGACATGGACCTCGTCGGCAGGGTGCTGGCGCCGTTCCGTTCGGGACGATCCAAGATCAAGGGCGAGACCGACTTCGTGGTCGATACCGGCCGGCTCAACATCGCCCGGCCGGACGTGTTCGAAAAGGATCCGGTCAACCTCATCCGCATGTTCATGGTGGCCGGCCGCGAGGAACTGCTGTTCCATCCCGATGCCATTCAGGCCATCCGTCGGTCGCTCGGCCTGATCGACAACCGGCTCCGGGCGGACCCACGTGCCAACGACTGCTTCCTGACGGTCTTGACCAGCCCGCTCTATGTCGAGCGCATCCTGCGCCAGATGAACGAGAGCGGCGTGCTGGGCAAGTTCGTGCCGGATTTCGGCAAGATCGTCGCGCTGATGCAGTTCAACATGTACCACCACTACACCGTGGACGAGCACCTGATCCGCGCCGTCGGCGTCATGGCCGACATCGCCAATGGCGGCCTGCGCAAGGAACTGCCGCTCACCCACGAACTGCTGCCCCAGCTCAACGACACCCGCCTGCTCTATGTAGCGCTGTTCCTCCACGACATCGCCAAGGGGCGCCCCGAGGATCACTCGATCGCCGGAGCCCGAATCGCCCGCCGGCTTTGTCCGCGCTTCGGCCTCACCCCGGCCGAGACCGACACCGTCGCCTGGCTGATCGAATATCACCTGTTGATGAGCGAGATCGCCCAGGCGCGCGACATCCAGGACCCTGAAACCGCAAAGGCGTTCGCCGACGTGGTGCAGTCGCCCCAGCGGCTGGCACTGCTGATGATCCTCACCGCCTGTGACATCCGTTCCGTCGGTCCCGGTGTGTGGTCGGGCTGGAAAGGCTCGCTCCTCCGCGCCCTCTATTACGCCACCGAGCCGCTCCTGTCGGGCGGCCATTCGCAGGTCACCCAGTCCGACCGCATCGGCGCTGCCCGCGAGCAACTGACGGCCGCTCTTGCCGACTGGCCCTCCGACGAGGTCGGCACCTATATCGGCCGCCACTACGATCATTACTGGCTAAGGGCCGAACCGGAACTGCAGGTCGAGCATGCGAAGATGATCCGAAATGCGGACCGGGCGGGCGAACCCTTTGCCGGCTCGATCCGGGTGAAGTCCTTCGAAGGCATCACCGAAGTCAGCTTCTATATGCCCGACCATCCCCGGCTGCTGTCGCTGATCGCTGGTGCCTGTACCATGCAGGATGCCTCCATCATCGGCGCGCAGATTTTCTCCACCCGCGACGGGCGTGCCCTCGACACCTTCCGCCTCCGCCGCAGCTTCACCTCCGACGAGGACGAGAAGGTCCGCGCCACCCGCATCATCGAGACAGTGCGCCAGCTCCTGCAGGGCAAGCGGCAGATCCTGATCGATCTCGGCAAGGAGTCGCGCCACAACAAGCGCCTCAAGCCCTTTGCCCTGCCGGCGCAAGTATCGGTCTCCAACGCCCTGTCCGAGAAATTCACCGTGATCGAGGTCTCCGGCCTCGATCGCATGGGCCTGCTCTATGCCCTGACCCATGCCATTTCCGATCTCAGCCTCACCATCGGCTCGGCTCACATCGGAACCTATGGCGAGAAGGCGGTCGACGTCTTCTACGTCACCGACCTCACAGGCCAGAAGATCATGTCCAAGCCCCGCCAGCGCAAGATTTATGACGCCCTGATGGCGGTATTCGAGCCGCGCAAGGCCACCGAGCCGAAGGTGGTGAATGGCTAGGGCCGCTGCCCCATGAGCCTCTACCGCTCCTTTCTTTCGGTTGGCGGGCTGACCCTCGTATCGCGCATCGCCGGCTTCGTGCGCGACGCGCTGATGGCGGCTGTCCTCGGCACCGGTCCGGCAGCCGACGCCTTCTTCGCCGCCTTCCGCTTTCCCAACCTGTTCAGGCGCCTGTTTGCCGAAGGCGCCTTCAACACCGCTTTCGTGCCCATGTTCTCGGGCGCCCTCGAGCAGCAGGGCGAGGTGGCGGCCCGCGACCTCGCCTCGCGGATCATGGCCTGGCTCGTCGCCATGCTGGTGGTGGTCACCATCCTTGCCGAAATCTTCATGCCGCAGATCATGGTGCTGTTCGTGCCCGGCTTCGCCGATGATCCCGCCAAGCTCGGGCTGACCGTGCTGCTGACGCGCATCATGTTCCCCTACCTGGCCTGCATGTCGCTGATGGCAGCCTACGGGGCGATGCTGAACTCGCTGGGCCGGTTCTTCGCCGCCGCCTTCGCCCCGGTGCTGCTCAACATCGTCAACATCGCCGCGCTGGTGCCGCTCGCCACCTGGTGGCTGCAGTCCCCCGAAAGCGCCACGGTGTGGGTCGGCATCGCCACCATGGCCGGCGGCATCGCCCAGCTGGCGCTGGTCTGGATCGCCATCGAGCGAGCCGGGTTCCGCCCGCGCTTTCGCCTGCCCAGGCCCGACCCGGAAGTCCGCCGCTTCTGGATTCTTGCCATCCCGGCGATCCTCACTGGCGGCATCACCCAGATCAACATCTTCGTCGGCACCATCATCGCCTCGGGCGCCGACAATGCCATTTCGGTGCTCTCCTATGCCGATCGGCTCTACCAACTGCCGCTCGGCATCATCGGCATCGCCATCAGCACCGTGCTGCTGCCCGAGCTCAGCCGCCATCTCAAGGGCGGACGACTGGCGCAGGCCGAGCAGACGCAAGACCAGTCGCTCTTGATCGCCATGCTGCTGTCGCTGCCCGCGGCGGCGGCGCTGATCGCCATGGCCGAGCCGATCGTCCGTGTCCTCTTCGAGCGCGGCGCTTTCGATCCCGCGGCAACACGCGCCACCGCGGAAGCCCTGATCGCCTTTTCAGCCGGCCTGCCTGCCTATGTGCTGATCCGGGTCTTGCAGCCGGGCTATTTCGCCCGCGAGGACACAGTCACCCCGACTATCTTCGCCGCCGTCTCGGTGGTCGCCAACATCGCGTTGTCGCTATGGCTCTTCCCCAGCCTGCTCCACGTCGGCATCGCCATCGCCACGGCGGCCTCGGCCTGGCTCAACGCACTGCTTCTCGGCGTTGTGCTGGCACTGCGCGGCCAGTTCCGCCTCTCTGCCGATGCCGGGCGGCGCCACGCGCTGATCATCCTCTCGAGTGCGCTGATGGGCCTGGCGCTGTTCCTCCTCTCGCAACGCGGTTCGCCCCATCTGGCGCCGGGGGTGCCCCTTTGGCACCAGGCGCTGGTCCTCGCCGCCCTGATCGGCTTCGGCATGGTCACCTACTTCACCCTTGTCCACTTCAGCGGCGCTCAGCGGCTCGGGCTGCTGCTGCGCCGGCTACGGCGGGGGTGACGTCTGCGCCGCGGGACGATAAACAGGCGGAACAGCAGCGAGACTTCAGAGCATGACGTTTACTCCCCGCGTGTTTTCGGGAATTCAGCCCTCGGGCGATCTCCACCTCGGCAATTATCTTGGCGCCATTCGCCGCTTTGTGCCGCTGCAG
>JAEYXQ010000032.1 GCA_023431205.1 Pseudomonadota bacterium
GTCACGCCCGGCGGTGGAAGCCGGCGAGCGGCTCGGCTTCCTGCCCGGCGACATGAAGGAAAAGGTCGATCCCTACCTTCGCCCGCTCTATGACGCGCTCTACGACATGATGAAGCCCGAGACGGTCGAGCGCTGCATCACCTCGGGCATCATCGAGGTGGCCCCGCTCGCCTTCATGCGCGGGCGCACCCTTGCCAATGCGGTGGTGATCCTCGACGAGGCGCAGAACACCACTTCGATGCAGATGAAGATGTTCCTCACCCGCCTGGGCGAGAACTCCAAGATGATCGTCACCGGCGACCCCAGCCAGGTGGACCTGCCGCGCGGCGAACGGTCCGGCTTGATCGAGGCGGTGCACCTGCTCGACGGGGTCGAGGGCGTTCATGTCTCGCGCTTCAACGACAAGGACGTGGTGCGCCATGCCCTGGTGGGCCGCATCGTGCGCGCCTACGAGGCCGATTCGCAGCGCCGAATTGCCGAGAAGGAAGGCGACACTTCCGGGCTGGCGCGGACCCTGGGCACGCTGCCGCGAAGCTGACCATGGCCACCCCTCCCCTCGAGATCGCCGTCATCGTCAATGACGAGCAGTGGCCCGATGGCCTCGAAGCGCGCGCGGAAACCGCCGTGCTGGCGGCGCTGGCCGGAGCCAGGGCAAAGGTGACGGGCGCGGCGGAAGTCTCGATCCTGCTCACCAACGATGCCGAACAGCACGAACTCAACCGGCAGTGGCGGGGCAAGGATTCGGCGACCAACGTGCTGAGCTTTCCGCAGATCGAGCCGTTCGGGCCGGTGACGGGTCTGCTCGGCGATATCAGCCTTGCCCGCGAGACGCTGGAACGCGAAGCGGCGGAGCAGGGGGTGGCGTTTGAAGCCCACTTCACCCACCTCGTGGTGCACGGATTCCTCCATATCCTCGGTTATGACCACATGACCGATGCGGAAGCGGCGGAAATGGAAGGGCTCGAGACCGTTATCCTTCACGGGCTCGGGATCGAAGACCCCTATGCGGACGATGCCCGGAACGGGTAGAATGCCGCCTCGTTTTTCCCAAAGAGGACATACAGGCTGCCGATTGGCAGCGGACAGCGATGACCGACAGCGACAGTTTGGGCAACTCAGCGCCCACCAATCCCGAGCCTCCTTCTAGTCCCGCCCCCGTGGCATCACGGGGGCCGAGCCTGTGGAACAGGCTCAAATCCGTGCTGGCCCTGCGCACGGTTTCCCTGCGCGACGACCTGCAGGTCGCGCTCGAGGAAAGGGGCAGCGCCGAAACGGCGGATTTCTCCGAAAGCGAGCGGACGATCCTCCAGAACGTCCTGAAACTCTCCAACATCAGCGTCGGCGACGTGATGGTGGAGCGCAGCGACATCCGCGCGGTGGAGGCCGACATCAATCTCGGCGCGCTGATCGCCCGCTTCCGCAGCGTCGGGCATTCGCGCCTGCCGGTCTATGACGACAATCTCGACAACATCCTGGGCTTCATCCACGTCAAGGATGCCCTGAGCAAGATCACCGTGCCGGTGACCGACCCGGACAAGGAAGTTCCGGTCAAGCTGGTGTCGACCATCCTGAGGCAAAAGATCGTCCGCCTCGACATCATGCGCGAGGCGATGTTCGTGCCCACCTTCATGCCGGTGGGCGACCTGCTCCAGCAGATGCGCGCCAGCCGCACCCACATGGCCATCGTGGTCGACGAATATGGCGGCACCGATGGCCTCGTCACCATCGAGGACCTGCTTGAAGTGGTGGTGGGCGAGATCGAGGACGAGCACGACGAACTCGCCGCGGCCCTGATCCGCAAGGTGGGCACCGACATCTGGGTTGCCGATGCGCGCGCCGAACTGGACGACGTCAAGGCGCTGCTGGGCGCGGATTTTGATCCGGGCGAACACGGCGAGGACGTGGAAACCATCGGCGGGCTGGTGTTCGACCTTGCCGGTCATGTGCCCAAGCGCGGCGAGCGGGTGAGCAATCTGCCGCATTTCGATTTCGAGGTGCTGGCCGCCGACAGCCGCCGTATCAAGCGCCTGCGCATCCGCCGCAAGCAGCCGCAGGTGGAGGCCCCCGCCGAGCCGCTGGCGATCACCGACCAGCGTCCGTTGGAGCAGCGGGCGGCGGAGTAGTCTCCCCGCGGCGCTCGGCCACAACTTCGATTGTCATCCCCGCGAAAGCGGGGGATCCAACCTGAGATCTCAAGATGGACCTGGGCTCAAGGCCGGGGTGACAGCGAGTTGGTCGCGCGCAACGCAGCCGTCAGCGTCAGTTCCGCCCGTCGTTGGGGCGGGCCTTGTCGCCGCCTTCGCGGGTGTCCTTGGTCTTGGCATCGGCGGTCTGGCCGAAGGTGGTGCCGCCGAGATGGCCGCCCTTGTCCATCTTCTTGAGCTGGGCTTCGTCGGACTTTTCCTTGCTCATGATTGGCTCCTTTCGTGTGGGAAAGGCCAACCGATGAGAGGGCGGTTCGTTCCGGTTTCTATCAGGCCGCAGCCGGTGCGAAGCGCAGCGATACCCCGTTGATGCAGTAGCGCAGGCCGGTGGGCGCGGGTCCGTCGTTGAAGACGTGACCCTGGTGGCCGCCGCAATTGCTGCAGTGCACTTCGGTGCGGATCATGCCGTAGCTGGCGTCCTCGGAGGTGCCGAGCGCGCCCTCGAGATAGGTGTAAAAGCTCGGCCAGCCGGTGCCGCTGTCGAACTTGGTGGCAGCATCGAACAGGGGCTGGTCGCAGCCGGCGCAGTGGAAGGTGCCGGCCCGCTTCTCGTCATTGAGGGGCGAGGTAAAGGCCCGTTCGGTGCCGTGCTCACGCAGCACCTGATAGGCCATGGGGTCGAGCCGGTCGCGCCACTCCGCCTCGGTCAGCCGGAACGCAAACTCGCCTTCGGCCGCGCGCACCGATGGGCGGAGGACATTGAACGCGCCGAGTGCCGCCATGGCGGTTCCGGCGAGGAGGATGTTGCGGCGGCTGATGACCATGATGGGTCTCCCGAAGGGGCGAACCCCGCACCACGCCCGAGGGAGCGGGCGCGATGCGGAGCCCTGTTGACGGCCAGTGTAGCGCCGCGGCGGAGCGGCTGCCGTCAAGTCTTGGTGAAGGCTTACGAGGCCGGCAGCAGTACCGCGTCGATGACGTGGATGACGCCGTTGGACTGGATCACGTCGGCGATGGTGACGGTGGCGGCATTGCCGTTCTCGTCGGTGACGATGACGTTGCCGCCTTCGGTGGACAGCGTCAGTTCGCAGCCGCCCACGGTTTCGACAACGTGCTCGCCGCCATCGGCTTCGATCATGCCAAGAACGTCAGCGGCAAGAGCGCGGGCGGGTACCACGTGGCAGGTGAGGATCTGGGTCAGCTGATCCTTGTTCTCGGGCTTGAGCAGGGTCTCGACGGTGCCGGCCGGCAGGGCCTCGAAGGCTGCGTTGACCGGCGCGAACACGGTGAACGGGCCTTCGCCCGACAGCGTCTCGACCAGGCCCGCAGCCTGCACGGCGGCAACAAGCGTGGTGTGGTCGGCAGAGTTGACGGCGTTCTCGACGATGTTCTTGTCGGCCATCATCGGCGCGCCGCCGACCATGGGATTGTCCTGGGCAAAGGCAGCGCCGGTGATGGCGGCAGCGGAGATCAGGGCAGCGGCGGTGATGGAGCGAAGAGCGATCATTGTTCGATACCTTCCTTGATGTTGGTTCCGGGGGGCCGGAGACGCAGGAAGATACGGACCGTCGCATCGGGCAGTTTTGGCGAGTTTCAGGGATTCTTCGCGCAAAAGGCTGAAACTTTCGCCGCGGAAAGCCGTACTTGCGGGCTTTTTGCCGCCGCGATGAGGGTGATGTTCATCGTCTCCCTTCCCTTTTGAAGGGGGAAGTTGGCGATGTACTGAGAATTGGCGGTGTGGGGATGGCACGAGACCCCCCCACCCTCACCACAGGGGGGAGGGAGGAGGAGAGGTCCCGTTTTGATTGCATGGAATTAGATGCGGGTGACTGCGCCCTTGGCGACGATCGGGCCGGTGGCGACGCCGGTGGGGGAGCCGCCTTCGGGCTCGAGCGTCAGCGCCAGCACCGAGCCTTCGCCCCAGCCGGCAAGAATGTCGGGGGCAACCTTGACCTGGATGGCCTCGCCGACCGGCACCACGCCCATGGAGGTCACGGTGTCGTCCTGGATCGCCCAGAGCTCAAGATCCTTGTCGGGAGCGACGTTGCCCGAAAGGGCGGTCAGGCGGAGCGTCCCGACGCCGTCATAGAAGGCGAGGAAGCGGATATCGCTGCCCTCTTCCTCCAGCGCTGCCACCAGCTGGTTGGTGAGGCTGGCCACGTCCTGGCGCGGCTCGAAGGCTGCAAAGCCGACGGCGCCCACCGCGACCGCCAGGGCCCCGGCGGCAAGCCCGCGCCACAGCGCCAGCGAATCCCACCAGTTTCCCCGGCTTTGGCTTGCGCCGAACAGGCGCTTCTCGACGGCACTCAGTACCCGTGACGGCGGCGCCACTTCGGCGAACTCACCGTCCATGCCGGCAAAGCGCGACACCCAGAAGTCGCGCTCGGCCTCTAGGCGCGGATCGGCGGCGATCATCTGCTCCACCCGGGCATGGCTGGTGGCGTCGAGCAGGCCGAGCACGTATTCGGCGACCAGCGCCCGCGCTCCGTCCAATCCGCCGATGTCCTCGTCCATGCTCATGCCGTCAGGCACTCTCTTAATCTGATGAGGCTCCGGCGCAGCCAGGTCCGCATCGTATTCAACGGCACCGTGTAGCGC
>JAEYXQ010000077.1 GCA_023431205.1 Pseudomonadota bacterium
GGCCTATCTATGGGCGACAAGAACCAGACTGGGAGGCCGACATGGCAATGGATGCAAACGAGATCGAACGTCGGATCAAGGCCGCCCTCCCCGATGCCCGCATCGAAATCCGCGACCTTGCCGGTGACGGCGACCACTATGCGGCCACGGTGATCTCCGAGCAGTTCCGCGGCAAGTCGCGGGTGCAGCAGCACCAGCTGGTCTATGCCGCTTTGCAGGGCGACATGGGCGGCGCGCTGCACGCCCTGGCCCTCCAGACCGGGGTGCCCGACTGACATGAGCCTGCGCGAATCGCTCGAGCTGATCCGCATCGTCCGCCCCGAGGCGGGCACGACGGCGCTCGAGCACGAGATCGCTGCCGAACGCGCCTCCTCGCTCGGTGCGGCGGAGGCGCGGGTAAAGACCACCCTCGGTGCCCTTGCAGAAGGCAGCGGGGACCGGATCACCCTGCTGCGTGACGCCCGGCAGGCTGTCTGGGCCTATTTCGTCCAGCGCGAACTGATCGGCTTTCGCCGCAACACCGAGGTGATTCAGGACCTCAATATCCCCCCGCAAGTGCTTGCCGGGCTTGGGGCCGTACCGCCGAGGACCGACTCCAGGTGACCCGCGCCGTCTTCTTCGACGTCGACGGCGTGCTCGTCCACGGCTACCACGCCCGGCCGGAGCTGCAGCAGCGCTGGGATGAAAACCTGCTTACCGATCTCGGGGTCGATCCCGACCGCTTCCGCGACGAGTTCATCTACGACGTCTTCATCAAGAAGGTGGTCGTCGGTCAGATGGCGCTGGTCGAGGCCTTGGAGCGCGTGCTGCCGGGGCTGGGCTATCGCGGCTCGCCCATGCGCTTCGTGCACTATTGGCTGAGCCACGACAGCCGCATCAACACCAGGGTGGTGGAACTGGTGCGGCAGCTGCGCCGAAGCCCGGATGTGCGGCTCTACATCGCCACCAACCAGGACCACATGCGGGCCTTGTGGCTGTGGCAGGCGCTCGGCTTCAGCGAACTGTTCGAGGACATCTTCTATTCGGCCCGCATCGGCGTGATGAAGCCGCAACCCGACTATTTCCGCTTCATCATGGACCGGATCGGCCCGCAGGAAGAAACGCCGCTGCTCTTCGACGACACCCCGCGCGTGATCGAGGGTGCCCGCAGCTTTGGCTGGGAGGCGGTTCTGGTGGAGAGCGGCGACGAATGTGCAGCCCACCCCTGGGTTGCCGCACGGCTCGGTGAAGGCTAGCACGCCACGCTCATCTCGACAGCGCCGCAGTCCTGTCCTATCTAGAGCGGGACGCGAAGCCGGACCTTGACCCCGGTAACGAAAGGCTCCTCCCATGACCGATATCAACGCCTTCATCGACGACAAGGTGAAGAACAACGACGTGTTCCTCTTCATGAAGGGCTCGCCGGACTTTCCGCAGTGCGGCTTCTCCGGGCAGGTTGTGCAGATCCTCAACTATCTCGGCGTCGACTACGGCAGCGCCAACGTGCTCGAGTCCGACGAGCTCCGCGACGGCATCAAGGCCTACACCAACTGGCCCACCATCCCGCAGCTTTACGTCAAGGGCGAGTTCGTCGGCGGCGCCGATATCGTGCGCGAAATGTTCCAGTCGGGCGAACTGCAGACTCAGCTGCAGCAGGCCGGCGTTGCGGTGAAGCAGAGCGCCTGACGCGCTGGCGCAATCCAGGTATTTGAAAGGCCCTGCCCTGCGGCGGGGCCTTTTGTTTGCGCCAAGCCATCAGCGGGGCTGATGGGAGTCATTCCGCAATATCGCTTTGCCTGATGACGTGGCGGGCGTAGGTTCTGCACCGCTCCCCAGGTGCCTGCCATGTCCGCTTCAATTTCCCGCCCCGCCATCCCCCTCCCGCTGGTCATCGTCGCCGGCTGCATCATCGCCGCGATCGGGTTCGGTACTCGTGGCGCCTTCGGGCTGTTCACCCTGCCGGTGACCGAGGATCTGGGGCTGACCCGCGAGCAGTGGGGCATGGCAATGGCGGTGCAGAACCTGGTCTGGGGCATCGCCCAACCCTTCGCCGGTGGCTTCGCCGACCGCTACGGCAGTGGCCGGGTGCTCGCCTTCGGCGGCCTGATCTATGCCGCCGGCGTCCTCGGCATGGCCTTCTCCCCCGACACCCTGACCATGACGATGACGGCCGGCGTCGTGACCGGCGTCGGCATCGCCGTCGCGTCCTTCGGCGTGGTGATGGCCGCATTCGGTCGTGCGGTGCCGCCGGAAAAGCGCAGCTTCGTCTTCGGTGTTGCGACGGCGGCGTCGTCGGGCGGACAGTTCCTCTTCGCCCCCATCGGGCAGGGGTTCATCAATGCCTTCGGCTGGCAGATGGCGCTGGTCTGGATCGCGCTGATCCTGCTCTTGATCGTGCCCCTCTCGCTCGCCCTGCGTGGTCGCGCCGAGTCGGTGCCCGGCCAGGCCGACCTGCCGTTCATGCAGGCGCTATCGAGTGCGTGGGGACATGGCTCCTATCGCCTGCTGGTGGTTGGCTTCTTCGTATGTGGCTTTCATCTGGCGTTCATCAACGTTCATATGCCGGCCTATCTGGTGCAGTGCGGCCTGAGCCCGGAGGTTGGCAGCTGGACGATTTCGGTCATTGGGCTGTTCAACATCGTCGGCTCACTGCTCTCGGGATGGCTCGGCAACCGCCTGCCTCGGCAGTTGCTCCTCGCCAGCATCTACTTCCTGCGCGCCCTCGCCATTGCCGGCTTCCTGCTGCTGCCGGTAAGCGAGGTCACGGCCTATGTCTTCGCCGCCACCATGGGGCTCCTGTGGCTGTCGACGGTGCCGCTAACTGCTGGTCTCGTCACGCTTTTCTTCGGCCCACGCTACATGGGCATGCTCTATGGCGTCGCCTTCTTCAGCCATCAGTTAGGCTCGTTCATCGGCGTCTGGCTCGGCGGCTTCGTCTACGATGCGACCGGCGCCTACGACCTGGTCTGGTACCTCGGCATCCTCCTTGGCCTCGCCTCTGCGGCGGTCCACATCCCGATCAAGGACCGGACATTCGCCGGTTTCGGCATGAAGGTCCCGGCGCCGGCCGAATGATCGGCTGTTGCCGATAAAGGCTTGCAAATGCCGGGAACGGAGTTCATGGTCCGGCCCTATATTCTGCGCCGCCCTCCCCGGCCGCGCTTCTTTTCTGAGCAAGATTCCCATGGCTGACCATTTCAACCGGGTGCTTTCGCGCCCAGAATTCATTGCCCTGATCGCGGCGTTGATGGCGCTCAACGCACTGGCAATCGACGTCATGCTGCCGGCCCTGCCCTATATGGGCGAGGCGCTCGGTGTCGCCAGCGAGAACGAGAGGCAGTACGTGGTGTCGTCCTACATGCTCGGCATGGGCATCGCCGTGCTGGCCTTCGGGCCACTCACCGACCGCTTCGGCCGCCGCGCGCCGCTGCTGTTCGGCATGGCCGTCTACGTGGTGGCCGTCACCGCTGCGATCTTCGCTCCGACCTTCGAAACCTTGCTGGTGCTCCGTTTCATCCAGGGCATGGGCGCGGCGAGCGTGCGCGTCATCGCCACCGCCGTGGTCCGCGACCGGTATCGCGGCCGCGAAATGGCGGAAGTGATGTCCCTCACCTTCATGGTGTTCATGGCCATCCCGGTGCTGGCCCCCGGCATCGGACAGGTGCTGCTGCTGACCGGCCCCTGGCAGACGATTTTCCTGTTCATGGGACTGCTGGCCCTGGCCTTCTGGCTGTGGACATACATCCGGCTGCCGGAAACCCTGCCTGTAGAGCGTCGCCGGCCGTTGAGCTTCCGCGCCATCGTCACCGGTTTCCGGATCGTCTTCACCAACCGCGCCGCCTTCGCCTATGGCCTTGCGGGCATGTTCCTGTTCGGGGCGCTGTTCGGCTTCATCAGCTCCTCCCAGCAGATCTACGTGGACATCTACGGGCTCGGCGTCTACTTCCCCGTCGCCTTTGCCGGCGTCGCATTGCTGATGGCGGTGTCGTCCTTCACCAACTCCAAGATCGTGCGACGGGCGGGCATGCGGCGCATTTCGCACGGCGCCGTGCTGGTGTTCACCGTGGTCAGCGGCATCTGGCTCGCCATGGCCATGATCGGCTACCTGCCGCTATGGCTGTTCCTGGCGCTGCTCTGCGTCATCATGTTCGCGTTCGGCTGGTCCTCGGCCAACATGAACTCGCTGTCGATGGAGCCGCTCGGCGAAGTCGCCGGCACCGCCGCCTCGGTGTTCGGCTTCATCCAGACCGTGGGCGGTGCGCTGATCGGCGGCTATATCGGTCAGATGTTCGACGGCACCACCATCCCTGCTGCGATGGGCTATTTCGGCATGGGTGTGCTGACGCTGGGCTGCATCCTCGTTGCCGAGAAGGGCCGCCTGTTCGGCGTCGGCGAGGAATATGCTTCCGCCGATCTGCCTGTCGAGGCCCACTAAACCCCGGTTGACGGCGCCGGCGGCTCCAGCTGGCTCCGGTCATGGTACACATGATCCACCAGGCCCCAGTCGCGGGCCTGGGTGGGTGACATGTAGCGGTCGCGCTCCAGGGCAGCCTCGACTTCCTCATAGGTGCGGCCGCAGTGCCGGGCGTAGATCTCATTAGTGCGGCGCTTGATGCGCAGGCTTTCCTCGGCATGGATGAGGATGTCCGTCACCTGCCCCTGATAGCCGCCGGAGGGCTGGTGCAGCATGATCGAGGCGTTGGGCAGGCAGACGCGCTGTCCGGCCTCCCCTGCCGCAAGGATCAGGGTGGCGGCCGAGGCCGCCATGCCCATGCACAAGGTTCCGACTGGCGCCTTGATGAACTGCATGGTGTCGTACATCGCCAGCGCGGAGGTCACCACGCCGCCGGGCGAGTTGATGTAGAGGTAGATCGGCTTGGTCGGAGCGTCAGCCTCCAGGAACAGCAGTTGAGCGCTGACCAGCGAGGCCATCGTGTCTTCGATCTGCCCGTTGAGGAAGATGATCCGCTCCCGCAGCAGGCGCGAATATATATCGAAGGCTCTCTCTCCCCGGCTCGACTGTTCCACGACCATAGGGACGAGTTGCATCATGTCGCGCATCGGCGACCTCCTTGAGGCTCGGTGATGAGGATAGCGATGTGGCGGCGATCAGGCCGCGAGCATCAGCGTCGGCGCCGGATCATTGTTGTTGGCAGCAACAGGCATCCTTGGCGGCGTATGGGTGAGGCGAAATGCAGTGCGACCCTCGCCCTCCGGCGCGAGTTCAAAGGTGACGATGCTGTCCTCCGGCGTGTCGCCCTGACCCGCTTCGCGCCAGCGATAGCTGAGACTGCGGTTTTTTTCCGCCGCTATGAACGAAAGGTCGAGATCGGCAGGCGGCTGCAGCCAGCGTTCCAGGTATTCAGGTATTGTCAGGGCCCGCCAGACCTTCTCCGGCGGCGCGTCGAGCGTGCACTCGAACACCAGTTCCGCATCTTCGCTGTCGGTCATTGATCCATCTCCTTGAGCAGGTCCCTGAGGGAGTCGATACGGCCGGGCCAGAACTCGCGGTAGCGGGCCAACCATTGGTGCAGCGGCGCAAATCCCCCAGGATCGACGCGATAGTTGACGAAGCGGCCTTCCCGTCGCTCGCGGACGAGCCCGGCGCCCCGCAGCACGGCAAGGTGCTGCGACATCCCCGGCTGCGAGATGGCGAAGCCATCGCGCAGATCGGTCGCTGTCATCTCAGCGCCGGCCAGCCGCTCCAGGATGGCGCGGCGGGTGGGATCGGCAAGAACCTTGAAAATATCGGCTTCCGTCATGCGGACACATAAGCACATGCTTATGAGTCGCGCAAGAGACTGAGGCTCGTGCGCGCTGGAGAGCTAGAAGGTGAACACTTCCCGCCGCAGCAGGTGCCAGCTGTCCTCGTTGACGGTGGCGAGCAGCCCCCCACCGGTATGGTGAGGCTTGTACTCGCTGCCGTCCATGCGCCGGACGAAGCCACCGGCCTCCTGCGTCATGAGCGCACCGGCGAGATGGTCCCAGGGCATCAGCTTGTTGTAGCTGACGAACTGGCCATGGCCGGACACAAAGGTCCGGTACTCATGCCCGGCACAGCGGTAGTTGGACAGAAGCCGCAGCTTGTCGGTGTTGGCAAGGATCTGCGGGCGCTTGTCGGAAGGCATGTAGGCAACGGAGGCCATGCCGACCATCTGCTCCAGCGGCAGCGGGTCGGATACCTGCAGCCGCACGGTCTCCCCGTCTGGCCGGCGCAGCCAGGCACCACTGCCCTTCTCGGCGATGAACCAGTCGTCGCCCATCGGGTCGTAGATGATGCCGGCGATAGTCTCACCGCCCTTTACGAGCGCGGCCATGGTGGCGAACAGCGGCAGGCCGGCCGCGTAGTTGGCGGTGCCATCGATCGGATCGACGACCACGGCCAGGTCGGCCTCGGCCAGCCTGGGCAACAGCGCGGGGTCCGCCGCCACCGACTCCTCACCGACAAACAGCGCCTCGGGCAAGGCGACCTGCACGCGCTCGCGGATCACCTGCTCGGTAGAGATGTCGGCCTCGGTGACCAGGTCGATGGCTTCGCTCTTGGTCTTGACCATGGCGTCATCGAGCCGACGGAAGCGCGGCAAGGCTTCGGCCCGGGCAGCATCGCGAAGGATGTGGGCGAGCGAGAGGATGTCGAGGCTCAAGTCGTGGTTCTCCGATCAGACAGCGCGGCGAAATCGAACAGGCGCGGATCGAGCATGTGGCTCGGGTTGATGTTGCCGAGGGCGCGGATCATCACGTCCTTGCGGCCGGGCATGCGCCGCTCGATGTCGGTCAGCATCGCCTTCATGGCGTTACGCTCGAGCCCGTCCTGCGATCCGCAAAGATCACACGGGATAATCGGAAACTGCATGGCGTCGGCGAAGCGGGCGAGATCTTCCTCGGCGCAGTAGATCAGCGGGCGCATCACCTCGACATCCCCATCGTCGTTGAGCAGGCGCGGCGGCATGGCGGCGAGCTTGCCACCATGGAAAAGGTTCATGAAGAACGTCTCGAGGCTGTCGTCGCGATGGTGCCCGAGCACCAGTGCCGAACACCCCTCCTCGCGCGCGATCCGGTAGAGGTTGCCGCGGCGCAGGCGGGAGCAGAGCGAGCAGTAGGTGGCGCCCTGCGGCAGCTTGTCGGTAACGATGGAATAGGTGTCCTGGTACTCGATGCGGTGCTCGACACCGATGCGGGTCAGGTACTCGGGGAGGATGTGCTTGGGAAAGTTCGGCTGCCCCTGGTCGAGATTGCAGGCAAGCAGGTCCACCGGCAGCAAGCCGCGCCACTTGAGGTCGAGCAACAGTGCCAGAAGGCCGTAGCTGTCCTTGCCACCTGACAACGCCACCAGCCAGCGCTCGCCAGGACGCACCATGCCGAATTTGTCGAGCGCCTCCCGCGTGTTGCGGATCAGGCGCTTGCGCAGCTTGTTGAATTCGACCGAGCGCGGCGCGCCGGCGAAGATCGGGTGCGCGCCGGCATCGACGTCCTCGGCGGCCGGCGTGGCGTCCATGACCTCGCTCATGGCGAACTCCCGTTTGGTGGAACGGCTTGTCTGTAACGCCCGAGCCGTCTCAGGGAAAGGCGCGAGGCACCTTACCGAAACTTAATTTCGCTTCCTTGCGGAAGCCGGATTGTGACGGCTAGATGAAGGCCTCCCCGGCACCCTGGAGTCTCCCGGTGTTTCGATCATTCTTTCCCGTTCCCAAGCTCTTTTTCTCTTCGGCAGCAATCTGGTTGCTGGCTTCGGTGCTGCTCTGGTTCGCCATTGGCGAGCCGGTCCGCTCGGTGATCAGCATCGACCGCTTCACACATCCTGCTGTGAGCGCCGAAATCCAGGATCAGCCGACCACCGCGGAAGAGCCCGCGGTCGCGGACCCTGCGGCAGGAGCGGCGCAGACAAATCCCAATGCGCCCGCGGAAACCGAGAGCGATGCGCCACCAGCAACGGAAGCTGAGGCGGCACCGAACCCGACCGCAGCAGCAGCGGCCGGCGCGGAGCTCAACTTCCTTACTGCAGAGCGGGTCTGGCTCTACCAGTACGTGCTGATGGTAGCGCTGGTGTTCTGCGTCTTCTGGTACTTCTACAAGCGCAACGAATGGTACTGGTGGTCGGTGGTCTCCTCCACCGTGATCCTGCTGGTGATCTATTTTCAGGTGCAGGTGCAGGCCTTCGTCAACGAGTGGTCGGGCTCGTTCTTCAACGTCATCCAGCTGGCGTTGACCCAGCCGGGGTCGGTGACGCCGGACCAGCTCTACGGGCTGACCTGGACCATTGTGCTGGTGACCATCCCCAATGTTCTTGTGGCGGTCGCCCTTGCCTTCTTCACGTCGCACTATGTGTTCCGTTGGCGCAAGGCGATGAACTTCTACTACATGGAGTACTGGCCACAGATCCGCGCCGTCGAAGGCGCGGCCCAGCGCGTTCAGGAAGACACCATGCGCTTTGCCTCGATCATGGAAGATCTCGGCACAGCGTTCTTCGACTCGCTGATTACCCTCGTCGTGTTCCTGCCGCTGCTGTGGAACCTGTCGGCCAACATCAGCGAACTGCCGATCTTCGGCGCCACCCCGGGTGGCCTGGTGTGGGTGGCCCTGGTGGGCGCCGCCGCCGGTACGGCGCTGCTGGCGGTGGTGGGTATCCGGCTGCCGGGCCTGAACTTCGCCAACCAGCGCGTGGAAGCGGCGTACCGCAAGGAGCTGGTGCTGGGCGAGGACTATGAGGACCGGGCACAGCCCCCGACCATCCGCGAGCTGTTTGCCGGTGTGCAGAAGAACTACTTCCGCCTCTATTTCCACTACACCTACTTCAACCTCGCCCGGTACGGCTACACCAACATGGTTGGCTATGTGCCGCTCCTTGTGATGGCGCCGTCGATTCTGGCCGGCACCCTGACCATGGGCCTCTACCAGCAGATCCAGATCGCCTTCGGGCAGGTGTTCGGCTCGTTCCAGTTCTTTGCACGGGCCTGGACGGTGATCGTTGAACTCCAGTCCGTGGTGATGCGTCTTCGGAAGTTCGAGAGCTACATCCCCAAGGACCAGGAGCCGATCAAGGCAAGCGTCAGCGACGCGGCCCCGGCGACCTGAGTACGGCAGGGGCCGGGTTTGCCGGCCCCTCCGCATGTCCGATGCAGACAAAGAAAGGGCCGCTCTCTCGAGCGGCCCTTTCCGTATCGATGCTACTGCGCTTAGCGCGAGTAGAATTCGACGACCAGGTTCGGTTCCATCTGCACCGGATACGGCACGTCCGACAGGGCAGGAACGCGGGTATAGGTGGCGGTCATCTTGTTGTGGTCGACTTCGATGTAGTCCGGCACGTCACGCTCGGCCAGCTGGACGGCCTCGAGCAGAACGGTGAGCTGCTTGGAGCGCTCGCGGACTTCGATCTTGTCGCCAATCTTGACCTGGTAGGACGGGATGTTGACGCGCTTGCCGTTGACCAGGATGTGGCCGTGGGACACGAACTGGCGGGCGGCGAACGGGGTCGCGACGAACTTGGCGCGATACACGATCGCGTCCAGGCGCGACTCGAGCAGGCCGATCAGGTTCTCGCCGGTGTCGCCCTTGCGGCGGTTGGCTTCGTCATAGAGCTTGCGGAAGCTCTTCTCGGTGATGGAGGCGTAGTAGCCCTTCAGCTTCTGCTTGGCGCGCAGCTGCAGACCGTAGTCCGAGAGCTTGCCCTTGCGGCGCTGACCATGCTGGCCCGGGCCATAGGCACGAGCGTTGAGCGGGGACTTCGGGCGGCCCCAGATGTTTTCGCCAAGACGGCGGTCAATCTTGTACTTGGCAGAAATGCGCTTCGACATCGCGTATCCTTCGTATCGAATGAATGGATCGCGCCCTCCTCTGCCCTCCTTGCGAAGGGCCGACAGACTCCCAAAGAGAATCCCGGGTGCGCCTAAAGGGCCCGCTGGGCCGGAATAGGTGGGCGCGTCTTATAGGCGGGGCGGCGAGGAGTCAAGCAAAGCAACCGAACGTCAGGCCATCCGCTTGTCGAGCGTCCGCTGCTCGCGCAGCTGGGGGAAGATCTGGCTCCAGATTACCGCCACGGCAATCGCCCCGAACCCTCCGATCACCACCGCCGGCACGGGGCCGATGAAGTGCGCGACCGTCCCGGCCCGGAACTCGCCCAGTTCGTTCGAGGCGCCGATGAAGACCGAGTTCACCGCGTTGACGCGGCCGCGGACTTCCTCCGGCGTCCACAACTGCATGATGGTTTCGCGGATGGTGACGCTCACCATGTCGGAGGCGCCGACCAGTGCCAGTGCCGGCACCGAGACCCAAACGGTTGTCGAGAAGCCGAACAGGGCGGTGAAGGCCCCGAACAGGCCCACGAACAGGAACAGCAGCTTGCCGGCGTGATCCCGAATGGGGAACCGGGTGAGGAACAACGCCATAGCGATTGCGCCGACGCCCGGTGCCGCGCGCAAGAGTCCAAGTTCCTGAGGTCCCGCGTGGAGAATGTCCTTGGCATAGACCGGCAGCAGCGCCACTGCGCCGCCCATCAGCACCGCGAACATGTCGAGCGAAATGGCGCCCAACACGACCTTGTTGGAGAGGATATAGCGAAAACCGCCGAAGATGGTTTCAAGGCTGGTAGCCTGCCCTCCCCGCGGCTGGTGCGGCTTGGGGATCAGCAATACGGCGACCACGGCGCAGGCCAGCAGGGTGGCGCTGGTGCCGAATGCGACGACGGGCGCGATGCCGTAGAGAAGTCCTCCGGCGGCTGGACCGAGAATGGCGGCCATCTGCCATGCGGTGGCGTTGGTGGTGATGGCGTTCGACAGAGCTTCCGGGGGAACCAGGTTGGGCGCCAGTGACTGCGCTGCCGGGCCCCAGAACGCCCGAGCCGTGCCGAGCACCACCAGAATGCCGAAGATCGGCCAGACCTCATGGGCCTGGGCGTTGACGAAGACCAGGAAACCCATCGCGCAGACAAGTTCCACCGTCAGGCAGATGGCCATGATCCCGCGGCGGTTGAAGCGGTCGGCGGTGAGGCCGGTGACCAGGATCAGCAGCAGCGAGGGCAGGAACAGGCTGAGCCCGACCAAGCCCAGGAGGAATACGTTGCCGGTGACATCGTAGATCTGCCACGCAACTGAGACCGACATGATCTGCACGGCGAAGCTGACCAGCAGGGTGGTGAGCCAGAAGAAGCGGAAGCCGCGGTAGGTCAGCGCAATGCGCGCCGGTTCGGTGGGAGCTTGCATGGTGGTGCGAGATTGCACGCCCGTACCGCGGCGTCAAAGCCGCAGACGCGCGAAACCGTCTATTCCTCGGCCTTCTTCATCCGGTTCGGGTTCGGCCGCTCATGGCGACGATCGATGGAGGAAATGACGCCGCGCAGCGTCCGGATTTCCTGCGAGGTGAAGTTGCCGCGCGTCAGCGCTGTCCGCAGGTTGTTCACCATGCTCGGTCGCTTGTCGGGCGTGGTGAAGAAGCCGGTCTGGTCGAGTACGCCTTCGAGGTGTTCGAACAGCCCGACGAGTTCGCCGCGCGGTGCCGCTTCCGCCAGGCCGCTGTCGAAGGGCAGTTGCCCACGGCCGGATTGCAGCCGCCACTCATAGGCGAGGATCAGCACCGCCTGGGCGATGTTGAGCGAGGCAAAGGCCGGCTCAACCGGCAGGGTGACGATGATGTCGGCCAGCGCCACTTCCTCATTGAGCAGGCCCCACTTCTCGCGCCCGAACAGGAGACCCGCGCCTTTCCCCCCGCCAATATGCGTCGACAGGCGGCGCGCGGCCTCATCAGGGCCGATTACCTGCTTCTGCATGTCGCGCGAGCGGGCCGTGGTGGCATAGACGAGGCTGAGATCGGCGACGGCGTCTTCCAGCCGCTCGAACACACGGACCCGCTCGATGACGTGATCGGCCCGCGACGCCGCTGCAACCGCCTTTTCGTTCGGCCAACCATCCCGCGGCTTGACCAGCCGCAGGTCCCATAGTCCGAAATTGGCCATAGCCCGGGCCGCAGTGCCGATGTTTTCGCCAAGTTGCGGCTCAACAAGGATCACTGCGGGTGTCGGCAACAAGTCGATGCGTTGCGAGGAGTCGGTTCCGGCCATAGGTGCGCCACTCTGCTGGGGTCAGGCGCACATAGCCGGTTGGAGGGCGCGATGTAAATCAGGCGACGCGCGGGCGAGGCCGCAGGTCCTGGACCTTGGTGGAACGCTGCCACTCGCGATCCAGGATGGCAAAATGCAGTTCTTCGTCCCACTCGCCCTGGAACAGGGCGTGCTCGCGATAATGGGCCTCGAGGCGCATGCCCATCTGCTGCATCAGCTTGATGGAGTGGTGGTTGCGGCCATCGCAGCGGCAGAACACCCGATGGATTCGGAAGTGGTCGAAGGCGAGGTCGAACACGGCGCTGATGGCTTCGCGGGCAAAACCCTGGCCGGAGAAGGCCGGGTTGATGCAGAAGCGGATTTCGCCCTGCCCGGCGGTCGCGTCACTCCACTGCAGGGAGATATGGCCGATCAGCTTCTTGTCGCCCTTGCGGACCATAGCCAGCGTGATGGTGTCGCCGGGCCGCTGCAGGCTGACGTGACTGCGCATCGTGTTCAGCGCGGCGGCGACTTCCGCTTCGTCCCGCGAGCGGCTGACGACATAGCGCTGCACGGATGGCAGAGTATGGTAGGCAGCCAGGTCGCTGAGGTCGCTGCGCTCGAACGGACGGAGGATCAAGCGCGTGGTCTGCAACGGCAGTGACAAGGACGGCATGGTGGCGGACTCCCGACGAATTTTGATTTTGTTGGCCCGCCCTCACAACGTACGTTGAAGAAGCGAAGTTCCTCTGGGAAAAAGGAAAATCTTGCTAAGCCGGGGCACCGAAATCGAGTTCGGTGCGCCTCAACGCCTCCCATTCGCGCCTGAGGATGGCGTAGACGAACTCCTCGTCCCATCCTCCCTTGAACCACTCGTGCTCGTGGAAATGGGCCTCCAGGCGCATGCCGAGCCGCTCCATCAGCCGCCAGGACGCCGTGTTCGAAGCCCCGCACCGGGCATAGACCCGGTGCATGTCACCGGGGCCAAAGGCCAGATCCAGCAACCGATTAGCGGCCTCGGTGGCATAGCCCTGGCCGTGAGCCCGGGGATCGAATATCCACCCCACCTCTGCCTGTCGGGCTTCGACGTTGCGCCAGATCAGGGACACTTCGCCGATCAACGCGCCGGTCGAGCAGAGGTCCACGGCCAGCACAATGCGGTCGTCGCTCTCTCGCAGCTTAACCTGTGTTGTACGTTGCTGTACGGCCAGCGCGCATTCGTCCCGACTGAGCGGTGGGTCATAGAGATGGTGGGCGACATCCTCACGGCCGCGATAGGCGTAGACGGCGTCAACGTCGCCGCGCGTGAACGGGCGCAGGCGCAACCGCCCCGTTTCGATGGGATAGACGGGTTCGAGGGACATCACCTTCTCCGGCATGGAGTGTTCCCACTGGTGGCCGACAAGGCAAGGGCGACTTGCTCCTATTTTGTCGCCACTTTAGGCTCCCTCCATGGAACCACAGCGCCGCAAGCTCGACCTGACCACCACCTGCGATTGCGGAGCGGTGCGGCTGACACTGGATGGACCGGTGCTGGCCATGTTCCAGTGCAGTTGCGAGCACTGCCAGAAGGTTTCGGGCAGCGGCCACTCGTCGGTGATCTTGGTTCCGGCTGGCGCAGCACGGCTGAGTGGAGAAACTCGCACCTACACGCGACCGGCAGCCTCGGGCGCGAACTTCACACGGCACTTCTGCATCTCCTGCGGCACTACGGCACTGGCCCTGTCCTCACGGGCGCCCGATGTGGCCATCATCCCCGCCGGCCTGCTTGCGGGGCAAAACGAGTGGTTCGCGCCCAACCAGTTGATCTTCGCTGGCGGCCTGCCGGATTGGGACCTCGTCGAGAGTTCCCTCCCCCGTTACGCGAGCTATCGTCCGGAGAAACAACCTTGAGCATGGCAGTGGACGAACTGGCCGGCCGCATCCGACCGCTGATGCCGACGGAAGGCCGCATCGAGGAGAAGCGCATGTTCGGCGGCATGGCGATCATGCTGAACGGCAACATGGTCGTCTGTCCCACGAAAGAGGGCTCGCTGATCGTGCGGGTCGGCAAGGACGGCATGGCCGACGCCCTCGCCACCGACGGTGCCACGCCGATGGAAATGGGAGGGCGGGTGATGTCCGGCTTTGTGCTCGTTTCCGGTGACGCGATCGAGGACGACGCGACGCTCAAGGTCTGGATCGACCGGGCGCTCGCTTTTGTCAGCACCCTTCCGGCGAAATAGCGCCTCGGCATGCCCCCTTGCCGAGCGTCGCTTTGCGCTTTGTCGCGCCGATGCTATAGGGCTGCCCAAGCCGCCCCATGGGCGTAGCATCGCTTTCGAGGAGAGTTAAACGATGAGCAAGATCAAAGTCGCCAACCCGGTCGTCGACCTCGACGGCGACGAGATGACCCGGATCATCTGGCAGGCGATCAAGGACAAGCTCATCCACCCCTACCTCGACATCGACATCAAGTACTACGACCTGTCGATCGAGAACCGCGACGCCACCAACGACCAGGTGACGGTGGATTCCGCCAATGCGATCAAGGAATACGGCGTCGGCATCAAGTGCGCGACCATCACCCCCGATGAGGCGCGCGTGGAGGAGTTCGGCCTTAAGAAGATGTGGAAGTCGCCCAACGGCACCATCCGCAACATCCTGGGCGGCGTGATCTTCCGCGAGCCGATCATCTGCAAGAACGTGCCGCGCCTGGTTCCCGGCTGGACCCAGCCGATCATCGTCGGCCGTCACGCCTTTGGCGACCAGTACCGTGCCACCGACTTCCGCTTCCCCGGCAAGGGCACACTGACGATCAAGTTCACCGGCGAAGATGGCACCGTGATCGAGCACGAAGTGTACCAGTCGCCGGGCTCCGGCGTCGCCATGGGCATGTACAACCTCGACGATTCCATCGCCGACTTTGCCCGCGCCTCGATGAACTACGCGCTCAACCGCGGCGTGCCTTGCTATCTGTCGACCAAGAAC
>JAEYXQ010000060.1 GCA_023431205.1 Pseudomonadota bacterium
CCTGGATCCCCAGGGCGGCCTGGGTGCCGCTGCTGCTGCCACTTCGCACACCAGCGAAGACGCCGGCGTAGAAACCACCCCAGTCGAAGCTGCCCTCATCATGGACCGGCACCGGAACCGGCGAACTGCTTGTGGCGACGCCGATAGCGTCCGCAGCCACTGCCGCGCCCGTCAGGAGCACCCACGCTGTCAATCCGGTCCTTATCGACATTGTCTCGCTCCCAGCAGCATTCAGCGAGTCAACGGAACCTGATCGCAGCAGGTTCCGCCGCTAGAGCTGCCCGACCAACACGGGCTCGTCTCTGTAGTATTCAGGAAACAGCGCCTTCAAAGCCTCGATCTTCGGCAGATCGTGAACCACGATGTATGGCCAGCTCGGGTTCAAGGTGAGGAAATCCTGATGATACTGTTCGGCCGGGTAGAAGGCCTCGAAGGGCTCTATCGTGGTGACGATGGAACCCTCGAAGCGGCCGGTGGCGTCCAGTTCAGCGATATACGCCCTGGCGAAGTCTCCCTGCTCGTCGGTCATTGCGAAGATGGTCGATCGGTATTGGGTGCCGCGATCCGGCCCCTGATAGTTCAGCTGGGTCGGGTTGTGGGCCACAGAGAAATAGATGTGCAGCAGTTCCCCGTAGCTGATGACGCTTGGATCATAGGTGATCTCCACCGTCTCGGCGTGACCGGTGCTGCCGGAGCTGGTCTGCTCGTAGGTGGCCGTCTCGGCAGCGCCACCGGAGTAACCGGACACCGCGTTGGTGACGCCCTTGACGCGCTGGAACACCCCTTGGACACCCCAGAAGCACCCCCCGGCCAGGACAGCCTTCGCGCTTGTGCCCGCCGCTGTGGACGTACCACTGGGCGGCGGGATCTCTACCGGCCTCTCCTGGGCCTGCAACGGACCGGCTGCAGCAAACAACATCGCCGCCACAACGAAGCTTCGCCTTGTCAGCATGACCACATCCTCCACGGTGCCGCGTCAGGTCATATGGGGCTGCCCCACTCAAAACGTCATCTGCTTCACGCCGAAATGACGGCCGCCCGCTGAAGAACCCCGCGCTCCCTCTGATGTGATGGCGGGTGGCGGCATTGATGCCAATAAATTAAGCCAGTGTTAGCAGCAGGTTCGGCAGCGTGGCACTTCTTGGATCAGGGCTGTCATGAACCGCATTGCTTTACTGACCTTTGTTGCGTTGGCTTTGTGGCCGAGCATGGCTGCGGCCGAGAGTCTGCCCGTTCCCACCACAACACCCATTCTGGTGATCTCCGGCAACATCCAGGTTTCCAATGTGGATGGCACGGCCCAGTTCGACCGGCCGATGCTCGAAGAGATGATGGATACGGTCATCGACACCAAGACCCCATGGTTCGACGGCGTTTCCCGCTTCGAAGGCGTGCTGATGGCAGATCTAATGAAGCGCGTCGGGGCCGTTGGCGAGACCGTCACCGCCACCGCCCTCAACGACTACGTCACCGAGATACCCCTTGCCGACTTCGAGGAGTTCGGCGTGATCCTTGCGCTCAAGCACGACGGTGAGTTCATGTCCGTACGCGACAAGGGCCCGCTCTTCATCGTCTACCCCTATGACGACGCGCCAGAGCTGCAGAACCAGACCTATTTCGGCAGGTCGGCCTGGCAGGTCGCGACGCTGACCGTGCGCTGAGGCTGCAAGCCATGCCGATCAGGCTTCTGAAGGGACTGCTTGCCGCCACCATCATCATCTTCGCGCTCGCCAGCGGCTATGTGTCGATCATTGCCGCCAATCGCGAGGCAGCGCTGCAGAAGATCTCGCGCTACGAGGTCGCCTGGACCATCGGGCAGTCCGTTTCCGAATTCATGCGTCTTGAGCATCAGTTCGCCGCCTTCGCCATCCCCGGGAGTGCGGTGCCGCTGGAGGAGGTTCAACTCAGGCTCGACATCATGTTCAGCCGGATACAGACCTTCGAACAGACACTCGAACCTAACGGCGCCCGCCGAAGCTTGCGGGTCTTCTTCGAAAGCAACCCCGAGTACGATGCCACATTGCGGGATTTTCGCGAGGCGCTGGAATCTGTTGACGCGGTGGTCTTTGCCGCCACGCCACCCAGCAGTGACGAGGTGCTGGCTGCGTTGGAGACACTGCGGCCGTTCGACGCTCGACTGACGAGCCTGACGTCCGCGGCCATGGCCTTCGCGGCCGCATTGGCCGACACTGACCGACGCGAACTGCAGTCCCTGTCCGGCTTGTCCACGGCTCTTGCAGCAGTGTTCATCACGTGTGGCGTGGCGCTCGTCATTCTGCTGATCCTGCACAACCGACTGCTCGGGCGAGCCCATAGCCGGTCGCAGGATCTCGCCAATCGGCTGACAGGGACAATGGAGGATCTCAGGATCCAGAACGTCCGCTTCGACGCCGCGCTCAACAACATGCCGCAGGCCCTGTGCACCTTTGACGCCCACGGTCGGCTGGCGGTCTTCAACGAGCGCTTCCAGGATCTGGTGGGAACGCAGGATCCGCTACGCATCGGCATGAGCATCGATCAGATGGTGACCGGCGGGTCCACCGCATTCCGGTCCCTTTTCGAGCAACAGAGGCCGCTTCTGTCCACCGGCAAGACCGAGTCCATCGTCTTCGACACTCCGGATGAACGAAGTTTCTCGCTGGTCCATGCCCCCCTACCGGGAGGCGGATGGCTGGCCACCTACGAGGACATCTCGGACCGACGGCGGGCTGCGGCTCGCATCGCGCACATGGCCCACCATGACGCCCTGACCGACCTGCCCAACCGCATCCTGTTCCACGAACAGCTCAGCGCGGCCCTTGACGGGGCCCGCCAGTCGGGCAGCCAGATCGCCTTGTTCTTCCTGGACTTCGACGAGTTCAAGGACGTCAACGACAGCCTCGGGCATCACGTGGGCGACCAGTTGTTGCGGGCAATCGCGGACCGCCTCGTCTTCTGCGCCGAGGACCAACTGCACGTCTCTCGCTTTGGCGGCGACGAGTTCGCGCTGTTCACCGTCCAGGAGCCGGGACGCGACTACCTGCAACTGGCGTCCTGGCTTATCGGACAGCTGTCGCGGCCCTATGAGGTGAATGGACGCGAGATCAAGGTGGGGGTGAGCATCGGCCTGGTCGAATCCGCACCTGCGGAGGACGTCGACCCGCGCGAATTGTTCAGGCGAGCCGATCTGGCGCTCTACAAGGCCAAGGCAGACGGGCGCGGGTGTGCGAGGCGCTATGAGCAGTCCCTGGATGAGGCTCTACGCCAGCGCAAGAATCTCGAACAGGACCTGGGCTACGCGCTCGAACGCCGGCAGTTCGTGGTCCACTACCAGCCGATCATCGACGCGGCGACGCAGGTGCCGACGTCCTACGAGGCTTTGCTGCGATGGCGCCACCCCGATCTCGGCCTGGTGCCGCCTGCGGTCTTCATTCCTGTTGCAGAGCAGTCAGGCGCCATATCCGCACTCGGCGAGTGGGCCCTGCAGCAGGCGTGCACGGAAGCGGTCAGCTGGAAATCGGGAGAGTCGGTCGCGGTCAATCTTTCTGCGATCCAGTTGCGAAACCCTCTCCTTGTCGACCGGGTTGCCACCGTGCTGCGCCGCAGCGGCCTTGCTCCGGAACGCCTCGAACTCGAGATCACCGAGTCGGTTCTGCTGGAAGCCTCGGAGCTGACGCTCACAAGCCTGAAGCGCCTGAAAGCCATGGGCGTGAGAATCGCCATGGACGACTTCGGTACCGGCTACTCCTCGCTGAGCAGCATGCGGAGTTTCCCGTTCGACAAGATCAAGATCGACCGGTCCTTCGTGAAGGACCTTCCCGGGTCCTCCGATGCCAAGGCGATCGTGCAGCTCATCGTGCAGTTGGGCCGGCAACTGGGCATGCGGACGACTGCGGAAGGCGTTGAGACCGAGGATCAGGCAACATGCCTCAAGGCGATGTCCTGCAGCGAACTGCAAGGCTACCTCTTCGACAGGCCAAGCCCGATCACTGAACTCTCACCCAGCTACAGACCCATCGTCTCCGAAGCAAAGCGGGCTTAGGAGCACGCCCGGCGGTCCACTGGACACACCGGATTCAGGGGCCGAGCATTGCTGGGGTTCCGGTGACCCGCCGAGGAAGCCTCCGGCGCGACCCCGCCCAACTGCCTAGCAAAAAGCCACACCGGCGATAATAGATGGGTCGTTGCCGGCCGGGAGGACACCATGACGACTGCAACCCAATTTGCTGGCGTGCGCGAATCCGTCTCGCTGGATGGCGAATGGGAGTTTCGCCACGAAAGCGACGGCAGTGTCCGCATCGCTACGGTGCCCAACCCCTGGCAAGCTGAGTTCGACGATCTGCGCTACGTCTCCGGCAGCGCCGTTTACGCGCGCAGCTTCACGGTCCCGGAGGGCTGGGGCGACGACCTCGTCGTGGTCCGCTTTGGCGCGGTGAACTACCTGGCCGAAGTGCGGCTCAATGGCGAGCTGGTGGGGACCCACGAGGGCGGCTACCTGCCCTTCGAGTTCGCACTGCCTCGAGGCACCAGCGGCGAGAACCGGCTGGAGGTCACGGCCACTCTCCCGACAGGTGATCGTCACGCCTACCCGGCATTTCCGTTCGGCGAAATCCCGCACGGCAAGCAGAGCTGGTACGGCCCGCTTGGCGGCATCTGGCAGTCGGTAACCCTGGAGCGGCGCCGCTTCGCGCACCTCAGTCACTGCGCCATCTCCGCCGATCCCGACACCGGCGACGTCCGGGTCATCATCAAGGTGTCAGGTGGTGCGCGGGTCTCGGTGTCCGTGCTTGCCGCCGAAGAAGCAGTCGCGCGTGGTGGTGGCGAGGTCAAGGATGGAGCAGCCGATCTGGTGCTGTCGGTGCCGGAGCCACGGCTTTGGTCACCGGAACACCCTCACCTCTATTCTCTGCAGGTCGATGTTCTCGAGGGCGATGCGGTCCACGACCAAACCAGCCACACCTTCGGCTTCCGCAAGATCGAAACGCGAGACGGCAAGCTCTACCTGAACGGCGAGCCCCTCTACATGCGCGGTGCCCTCGACCAGGACTACTATCCCGAGGGCGTGTGTACCCCGCCCTCGCTCGAATTCGTCGAGGATCACTTCCGCAAAGCAAAGGCGCTGGGCCTCAACCTGCTGCGGTGCCACATCAAGGTTCCCGATCCGCGCTACTACGAGGTGGCAGACCGAATGGGGATGCTGATCTGGACCGAGATCCCCAACGTCGCGACCTTCACCAAGGCATCGGCCCAGCGCATGCGCGATACGATGGAGGGCATCCTCGAACGCGACGGCAACCACCCCTCGATCATCTGCTGGACCATCATTAATGAGGACTGGGGCACCCGGCTAATGGAGAATGCCGACCATCGCGCCTGGCTGAAGCAGACCTATGACTGGCTGAAGGCCAGAGATCCGGGCCGGCTGGTCGTCGACAACTCCCCGTGCGTTCCCAACTTCCACGTCAAGACCGATCTCAACGACTACCACTATTACCGATCCGTGCCCGAGCGGCGCGCCGAGTGGGAAAAGCTCACCGAGGAGTTCGCTGCCGGAGCGGATTGGACCTTTTCGCAGCATGGCGATGCAGAGCGGCGCGGCGACGAACCGCTGATCGTCTCGGAATTCGGAGTATGGGGGCTGCCCAACCCCAAAGAGGTCGCCAATGCCGACGGGTCGGAACCGTGGTGGATGGAAACCGGATTCGGGTGGGGCGAAAGTGCCGCCTACCCCCATGGCGTGCAGAACCGCTTCGCTGCCTACCACCTGCATGAGGTCTTCGGCAGCTTCGACGCCTTCATCGAGCAGGCGCAGTGGTACCAGTTCGGCAACCTCAAGTACCAGATCGAGTCGATGCGCGCCCGAGAGGCGATCCAGGGCTACGTGGTCACCGAGATTACGGACGTCCACTGGGAGGCCAACGGCCTGCTGGACATTCGGCGCAATCCCCGCGTGTTCCACGAGCGCTTCGCCGAGATCAATGCAGACACGGTGATCGTGCCGCTGCTCGACCGGTACTCAGGCTGGGGAGGCAGTTCATTCAGCTTCCGGCTCTCGGTAGCAACGGGCGGCCGGCCCGTGCCTGAAGGGACCGCCCTCGACTGGTCGCTGGAAAACGGTACGACCGGCTCCCTCGCTGTGCCTGCAGCGGCGGCGCTGACCGTCACCCATCTTGGATTGGTCACCACTCGCCTACCGGACGTTGACGTAAATCTCATGGCGCGGCTATCGCTCACCCTCCGCGGGCCCGCGGGAGTGCTGGCGCAGAACAGCGTGGATCTGTCGGTCTTCGCAACGCGCCCTGCCTCTGCGAATATTCGCGTCCACGCCACTGAAGGCAGCCACGCCGCTTTCGTGCAGGCCCTTGGCTACCCCATCGTCCCTGCGGCCGAGGCGGACGTGATCATCGCGCCAGAACTCGACGCCGATGACATCGAGGCCATGCGGTTGGGCGCTCGCTATCTGGTGCTCTCCGACCCGAAACTGCAGAAGAAAAAGAACTTGCGGTCCGACAGCCCACTGATCGAGCCGCCCACCATGCCGGTCGATGACGAGCAGCCTGGGCACCACATGGGACACGAAAGCCAGTTGCCCAACATCGCGCTGTCGGCTCGTCAGGGCACGATGTGGCGCGGCGACTGGATCGCGAACTTCGGCTGGCTCAAGCGGAGGGGCGCCTTTGCATCACTACCCGGAGGGCCGCTGCTCGATCTTGCCTTTGATCGTGTCGTACCGCGTCACGTGCTGGGCAGCCTGCGAAACTGGGAGTATGGCGGGCTGGTGCATGCCGGGGTGGTGGTCGGGTGGGTGCACAAGGTAGCCGCCACCATCCTTGAGCGGAGGGTCGGTCGCGGCGGCATGGTTGCAACCACGTTCCGCCTCATGCAGGACGAGCCCGGCGTCGATCCCGTTGCCGTCGCCCTGCTCGACGGCCTCCTCCAGACCGCCGCGAATTTGCAGACGGACTAGAGCGCCAGGAAGACAGGTTCACACATAGGTCACATCGGAAACCGTCTGGCAGGTACGGGATTGTCTCCCTGCTGCCGGCCTTCCTCCCCTCCCCCATGCATCCCTGGCCCGCAGCGTTGTCGACGCCCGAAGAGCCGCCGTTGGCAGAGCGACCTGCCAACGGCGGCTTATCTTTTGTGCGTCAAGTCGGCGGTTGGCCTAGCCGTGATCTGGTAAAACACCGTGCCGCGGCTTTGCTGTCCCGCGGAGGTGCTTCTTCAGCGCAGCGATACGGAAAATCGCGTTTGCGGCACCATAGCCGCGGTAGCCGCGGCGTTCGACCACCTCAAAGAAGAAACCCTCGCCAAAAGTGGTGCTGTAGAGCTGCAGGTACTCCCCATGATCGTCCCGATCATACAGGATGTTGTGCGCCCTGAGCTGGTCGGTGAAATCCGGATCCAGCCCGAAGCGAGCCTCGACATCGTCGTAGTAGTTCGGTGAAATCTGCAGGGAGCCGAAGCCATTTGCCTCAAGCGCCGCGGCGCTGGCAAAGATGTCCTTGCTGGCGAAGGCGATGTGCTGCACTGCCGAGCCGAACTTCTCAGCTAGGAAATGTCCGGCGAGTGTGGCGTTGTTTTCTGCCCCGTTCATGGTCATGCGGAGCGCGCCCGAGGCATTCTCGATGACTTGGCTGCGCACGACGCCCGCCGGGTCGACAATGTCGACCAGCGGCGTCTTTTCCGCCGCGAAGATGGACGTATAGAACAGGAGCCAGCTCGGCATCTGATCATAGGGTACGGTCTGCGCGAGGTGATCGATCGTCGTGAGACCTGCGGCCCGCGGCACCTCCTCGAAATCGAGACCGATCGGATCGAAGTCGATCTGGTGGAACTGCCCCAGTGTGCTGTTGTCGACAAGGTAGAGGAGACTCCCGCCGATACCTCGTACGGCAGGTATGTCGAGTTCCCCCGGGGCTATGGGCTGTTGGAAACGCTCCGCGCCAAGCGCTAGCGCGCGGCGCAGTGCGGCGGCGGCGTCATCCACCACAAGCGCGATGGCGTAAGCGGATGTTCCATGGGCCATAAAGGACTCACGGGCGAAGCCTGAGGCTTCGGAGTTGATGATAATCCGGATGTCCCCCTGCTGATAAAGGCTGACACACTTGGACCGGTGCTGTGAGGTTCTGGTAAAGCCGAGCGTGGTCAGCAGAGCCCCCAGGCGGAGTGCCTCGGCCTCATCCGCCGAGAATTCGACGAATGCGACGCCTTTGACCTCTGAGCGGTCCGGCATGGCCTCAACCTGTAGAGTGTCTGACGATCCGGACAGGCGGCGGACCCGGTCGCCAAGGTAAATGAGGGACCGATAACCGTCCGCAGCGATGGATCGCGAAGAACCGCCACGAAACTGGTCGTTGAAGATTTCGAGGGAGAAATATCCGTCATAGCCGGTGTCGGCGACAGCAGCGGCAAACTCTGCCACCGGAAGATCTCCCTCCCCCGGCATGTTGCGGAAGTGGCGGCTCCAATAGAGCAGATCCATGTCGATCAGCGGTGCATCGGCCAGCTGAACAATGAATATCTTCTCCTTGGGAATTGAGCGGATTGAGTTGATGTCCACACGTCGCGAGAGGCTGTGGAAGCTGTCGAGGACAAGGCCGATATTCGGGTGATCGGCCCGTCGCACGATCTCCCAGGCATCCCGGTGGTCATTGATATGTTTGCCCCAGGCCAGAGCCTCGTAGCCGACGCGCAGCCCGCGGCGCTGCGCGCGTTCTCCCAATTCCCTGAAGTCGTCTGCCGCCCGATCAATGCCGCCGAGTGCCAGCGTCGACACATTGGAACAAACCAGCAGCAGGTCGGTGCCGAGCTCCTGCATGACGTCGAACTTCCGCTCGGCGCGATCAAGGGTGCGCTGCCGGTGGGACGGAGGCATCCCCTCGAAATCCCGGAAGGGCTGGAAGAGGCTGATTTCCAGCCCATGGTCTCGCGCCATCCTGCCAACGTCGGACGGCCGGCCGTCGAATGCGAGAAAGTCGTTCTCGAAGATCTCCACGCCCTCGAAGCCCGCCTGCGCGATGGCGGCCAGCTTCTCCGGCAACTCGCCGCTGATGGACACAGTCGCAATCGAGGTCTTCATTGCCCCTCCGATAAACGAACTAGTTCGTACATAACCGGTAGAGACTGACCTGGTTGCGGTCAAGTGGACGTGCCAGCCTCAATCGGGGGGCAGTTTGTCGGCCTTGACGATGTGACGAAGCACCATGTCCACCGAGTTCCGTTTGAGGGAAGCCTGGGCTTTCGCGGCGCTCAGGTCGCGCCCGAACAGCTTCGAGAAGGTGGCGCGGTTCGACACGTTGAAGAAACAGAGAGCACTGATCAGCCAGTGCAGTTCCACAGGATCCAATCCGCTGCGGAACAGACCGTCCCTGACACCGCGCTCGTAGAGCGTCTCGATGGTGCCGATAGCGGTCACGTTGAGCTGCCGGATGACCTGCGACTTGTCCATGTACTCGGCGTGGTGGATGTTCTCGATCATCACCATGCGGATGAAATCCTCATGCTTGTGGTGATGGTCGAACGTGAACTCGACCAGACGCCGCAACGCATCGAGCGGGGACAGGCCCTCGATATCCAGCTTGGCCTCGCCTTCCCGAACCTTGCGGTAAGCACTCTCGAGGACCGCAAGGTAGAGACCTTCCTTGTCGCCGAAATAGTAGTAGATCATGCGTTTGGACGCGCGAGTTCGGGCAGCAATCTCGTCGATTCGAGCGCCTGAAAGTCCGTTCAGAGCAAACTCTTCGGAGGCAACTTCGATGATATTTTGGCGCGTACCCTCGGGGTCCTGGGTCCGCCCCACGCCCTGAGCATCGAGTTTTGCCGGCTTTGGCGCCATGTGAGCTGTCCTTCGTCCCTCCGCAAGGGAGAGATTGACTAAACTAACCAGTTCGTACATCAGTTCGCTTGCGCGACCGGAGCATTATCGGTGTGAGGGGCCGGATGACAAGGGTGTGCCGGACCGGCACCCCCGCAAGCGGCAGCGGGAGATGAACTTGATTTCGGCTATCGACAATGCCCGCCGGCGTTTGGGTGAACTCATTGTCGAGCGCCGCGGCGAAGGCAGCCTTGGCCGATCGGTAGTGGTCGGTCTCGTCGGGCGCGGCATTCAAGCCTCGAAGACCCCGCGCATGCACGAACTCGAAGGGGCCCGACTCGGCCTCGACTACACCTATGTGCTGATTGATTTCGATGCGCTTGCCCTCACGGACCAGGACCTTGGTGCGATAGTCGATGAGGCGGAGTCCCTGGGGCTCACCGGTTTGAACGTCACCCACCCCTTCAAGCAGACCGTATTGCCGCTGCTCGATGCTCTCTCCCCTGAGGCTGCCACGATCGGCGCAGTGAACACCGTCGTGTTCGCCGAAGGTCGGCGCACTGGCCACAACACCGATAGCTGGGGTTTTGCCGAGAGTTTCCGCGAGGGCCTCACCGGCGTGTCGATGGACTCGGTCGTTCAGTTCGGATCGGGCGGCGCTGGCGCCGCTGTGGGGCATGCACTCCTGTCCCTGGGGGCTCGCAAGCTGACGCTTTGCGATACCGACATCGGACGGGCGAAGCACCTTGCAGCACAGCTCAGCCAGCATTTCAGCAGAGAAGTGGCTGCAATTGCCGACACCACAGGCCCATTGACCACTGCTTCGGGCGTCGTGAACGCCACGCCGGTAGGCATGGCGAAATATCCCGGCGTAGCGTTTCCGACCGAGCTACTCCGGCCGTCACAATGGGTGGCGGAGATAGTCTACTTCCCACCCGATACAGCCCTGCTCCAGGCGGCCCGAGAGATCGGGTGTCGGACGCTGGGCGGAACGGGCATGGCAGTATACCAGGCAGTGAGAGCCTTTGAATTGTTCACGGGCATGGCCCCAGATCGAACATCGATGACGGCGCACTTCGACGTAGCTTGAAGCGGCCCACCGCGGCCGTGCCTAGCCGATCCCCATCCCGCTGCCCACTATGTGCTCGATGCCCTTGCTGACATGGGCGTCGAGGAGGCGTTGCGCCCTGTTGGTGTCACGCGCGAGTGCCGCCTCCAGAAGGGCAAGATGGTCCTCGGCAACCGGCTTGCCGCGAAAGCTGCCGGCAAGCATGTGGTAGCGCACGAACCGGTCGAAAACCAAGGTGTGCATGGCCATCAGCGAGCGCGAGCCGCAGGCCGATATCAGCGACTCGTGGAAGCTTCGGTCGTACATGATCCATTCGGGCGTGCGGTTGCTTTCCCCGGCAAGCAGGCGCTTTTCTATGGTCGCCAGCTTGTGGTGCGAAGCGACCACCCTGCCCTCCCACTCAAGGTCGCCGTTCGCAAGCGATAACGCCAATGCGTGACTTTCGAGCAGAAGCCGCAGGTCGCCAAGTTCTCGCAGATCCTCCTCCGAGGCAGGCGCAACCTCGAAACCCTTCTGCCCCTCCGCGACGACAAAGCACTCGCTGGCGAGTCGGGTCAGCACCTCTCGCAGTGTGCCGACGCTCACATCATAGCGCTTCCGGAGCCGGTCCAGCGTCAGCTTGTCTCCGGGCCGGAGCACCCCCTGGATGATCTCGGATCGGATCGTCCGGAACGTCGCATCACCGATAGTCTCGACTGCCACGACTTCGGACATCAAATCGCACCATCTGATAAAAACTGGATCATTAGATAAAATGGGCATTGACGATTGGCAAGCCGGGGAGGCAGTCTGTGTCGAGGCGCAGCAGCAAAAAGCCGTTGATTGACATGTACGAACCGTTTCGTACAAAGTTAGCCGACCGAACGGACTGCAAGAGCCGAAGGTAGGGAGTGCCCGCTGCGCGGGTGGATCGAGGAAGCCCGATATGGGCAGGAGCTGCCTTCAGGGCGCTTCAGTG
>JAEYXQ010000119.1 GCA_023431205.1 Pseudomonadota bacterium
ATCCAGAACCAGGCGGCGGAACTCGACTATGCGCCGGCCTTCCAGATGGGCCATCCCGCCGTGTTCGAACTGGCGAACCGCCTGGTGGACATCGCTCCCGTCGGCATGGACCATGTGTTCTTCACCAACTCCGGCTCGGAGTCGGTGGAGACGGCGCTGAAGGTGGCGCTGGCCTATCACCGGGTGAAGGGCGACGGCGCCCGCTTCCGGCTGATCGGGCGCGAGCGCGGCTATCATGGGGTCAATTTCGGCGGCATCTCGGTCGGCGGCATCGTCACCAACCGCAAGATGTTCGGCACCCTGCTCGGCGGTGTCGACCACCTGCCGCACACCCATAACCTGGCCAAGAACGCCTTCTCGCGCGGCCTGCCGCAGCATGGCGTCGAGCTTGCCGACGAACTCGAGCGCATCGTGACCCTGCACGATGCGTCCACCATCGCCGCCGTCATCGTCGAGCCGGTGGCCGGTTCGACCGGCGTGCTGATCCCGCCGCCGGCCTATTTGCAGCGCCTGCGCGAGATCACCAGCAAGCACGGCATTCTCTTGATCTTCGACGAGGTCATCACCGGCTACGGCCGCCTCGGCACCCCGTTCGCTGCCGACTATTTCGGGGTCACCCCGGACATCATGGTCACCGCCAAGGGTCTCACCAACGGCGTCATTCCCATGGGCGCAGTGCTTGTGTCGGGCGCCATCCATGATGCCTTCATGAACGGGCCGGAACACCTCATCGAGTTCTTCCACGGCTATACCTATTCCGGCAACCCGGTCGCCTCGGCCGCCGCTCTCGCCACCCTCGAGACCTACAAGGAAGAGCACCTGTTCGAGCGCGGCAACGAACTCGCGCCCTATTGGGAAGAGGCGCTGCACTCCCTCAAGGGCCTGCCGCACGTCATCGACATCCGCAATATCGGCATGGTTGGCGCCATCGAGCTCGAGCCGATCGCCGGCCAGCCGACCAAGCGCGCCTTCTCCGCCTTCCTCAAGGCTTACGAGGCGGGCCTGCTGATCCGCACCACCGGCGATATCATCGCGCTGTCGCCGCCGCTGATCATCGAGAAAGCCCAGATCGACCAGATCGTCGGCACCCTGGCCGATATCCTCAAGACTCTTGAGTAGCATGGAACAGACGTTCTATAGGTCCAGCAATAGAATGTTTGTTCCCAATGTGGAGGGGAAGAGCTGATGCACGTCATCGAGAATGCCGTCGCCGGCAAGCGCTACCAGTCGGCGTCCACCCGCCGTGTGCCGGTCTTCAACCCGGCCACCGGCGAGCAGAGCGCCGAACTGCCGCTCTCCACCGTCGACGAGCTGAACGCCGCCGTCGCCAGCGCCAGGAAGGCCCAGGTCGAATGGGGCAATCTGGCGCCGATGAAGCGCGCTCGCGTCATGTTCCGCTTCAAGGCCCTGCTCGACGACAATGCCGACGAGCTGGCGCGCATTATCTCGCGCGAGCACGGCAAGGTGCATGATGACGCCCTGGGCGAAGTGGCCCGCGGCATCGACTGCGTCGATTTCGCCTGCGGCATCCCGCATCTGCTCAAGGGCGAGTTCAGCCGCAATGTCGGCCCCTCGATCGACACCTATTCCGATCGCCAGCCGCTCGGGGTCGTCGCCGGCATCACCCCGTTCAACTTCCCGGCCATGGTGCCGCTGTGGATGTATCCGGCCGCCATCGCCTGCGGCAACAGCTTCATCCTCAAGCCGTCCGAGCGTGACCCCTCCGCCTCCATCTTTGCCTGGAACCTGTTCATGGATGCCGGGCTCCCCGAGGGCGTCCTCAACGTCGTTCACGGCGACAAGGAAATCGTCGACGCCATTCTCGACCACCCCGACATCAAGGCGGTGAGCTTCGTCGGCTCCACCCCGATCGCCGAATATGTCTACACCCGCGGCACCAGCACCGGTAAGCGCGTCCAGGCTCTTGGCGGCGCCAAGAACCACATGGTCATCATGCCCGACGCCGACCTCGACCAGGCGGCCGATGCGCTGATGGGCGCCGGCTACGGCTCGGCCGGCGAGCGCTGCATGGCCATTTCGGTGGCCGTGCCGGTGGGCAAGGCGACCGCCGATGCGCTGGTGGCCAAGCTCAAGCCGCGCGTCGAGAGCCTCAAGATCGGCCCGGCCACCGACAAGGATGCCGAGATGGGCCCGGTGGTCACCAAGCAGCACCGCGACAAGATCCTCGGCTATATCGACAAGGGTGTCGAGGAAGGCGCCAGGCTCGTGGTCGACGGCCGCGGCTTCAAACTGCAGGGCTACGAAGACGGCTACTATGTCGGCGGCACCCTGTTCGACGACGTCACCCCCGACATGACCATCTACAAGGAAGAGATCTTCGGTCCTGTCCTTTCGGTGGTCCGCGCCGGAAGCTTCAACGACGCCGTCGAGCTGATCCAGAACCACGAATACGCCAACGGCACCGCCATCTTCACCCGCGACGGCGACGCCGCCCGTGAGTTCGCCGACAAGATCGAAGTCGGCATGGTCGGCATCAACGTGCCGATCCCGGTGCCGGTCGCCTACCACTCCTTCGGCGGCTGGAAGCGCTCCATCTTCGGCAGCCACGGCATCTACGGGCCGGAAGCCATCCACTTCTACACCCGCCTCAAAACCGTCACTACCCGCTGGCCCGCCGGCATCAAGGGCGGCGCCGAGTTCAGCTTCCCGAGCGTGAAGTAGGCGGGCATGGTGAGAGGGATCGGACAGCCTGAACCTCTCACCCCAACCCTCTCCCCTCAAGGGAGAGGGAGCGAAAGCTCCGCCATTTCCGAGCGGACACCGGCCCTCACCTCTCCCCTGAGGCGAGAGGTCGACGCGCAGCGGCGGGTGAGGGGTTCAGCCTCTCGGACGCACACGCTTCGCCGCAATGCCACCGATGCCGAACAGAAGCTCTGGAGCGTGCTGCGGGGACGGCAGACAAGCGGCTTCAAGTTTGCCCGCCAGCTGCCGGTCGGCCCCTATTTTGCGGACTTCGCCTGCCGTGAAGCGGCGCTCATTGTTGAAGTGGACGGCAC
>JAEYXQ010000136.1 GCA_023431205.1 Pseudomonadota bacterium
TGGATGTCGTGGCTGATCAGGAAGATGCCGATCCCGTCGGCCTTCAGCTGCTTGATCAGTTCGCCGACCTGCGCGGTTTCCTGGGGTCCGAGTGCGGCGGTAGGCTCGTCCATGATCAGGATGCGGGCGTTGAATAGGATAGCGCGGGCAATGGCGACCGACTGGCGCTGGCCGCCCGACAGCGCCTTCACCGGCTCCTTGAAGCGGCGGAAATTGGGGTTGAGGCGCCCCATCACCTCACGCGCCTTGGACTCCATCGCGGCGTCGTCCAGCGTGCCCAGCGGGGTGATCAGTTCACGCCCGAGGAACAGGTTGGCGGCCGCATCGACGTTGTCGGCCACGGCAAGCTGCTGGTAGATGGTCTCGATGCCATAGGCCTTGGCATCGCGCGGATTGCTGATGGCGGCGTCCTTGCCATTGATGCGGATGCTGCCGGCATCGCGCTTGTAGGCGCCGGACAGGATCTTGATCAGCGTCGACTTGCCGGCCCCGTTATGGCCGAGCAGTCCCACCACCTCGCCGGGATAGAGGTCGATCGAAGCCCGGTCGACGGCGCGGATTCCGCCGAAGGAGATCGAGATGTCGTGCATCTCGACCAGGGGAGTCTTGGTGTCCAGCATGACGAGGACTTCCTACTGCTTGTTGCGGCGGTAGAGCGTGTCGAGCCACACCGCAAAGACGAGAACGATGCCGACGACGATGGACTGCAGCGGGCTGTCTATGCCCATCAGCACCATGCCGGACTGAAGCGATTGCATGACCAGCGCACCCAGCAGCGCCCCGGCGATGGAGCCCACGCCCCCGGCGAGCGACGTCCCGCCGATCACCGCCGCAGCGATGACATAGAGCTCGTCGAGCGTGCCCAGGGCGTTGGTTGCGGCATTGAGGCGGGCCGAGGAAATGGCGGCGGCGATGGCGCAGAGGCCGCCCATCAGCATGAAGATCTTGACCGTGACCCAGCGGGTGTTGATGCCGGCCAGTTCCGCTGCTTCGGGATTGCCGCCCATGGCGAAGACATAGCGGCCGAAGCGGGTGCGGGTGGCAATGAAGGTCATGACCACGCCGACTCCCAGGGCGATCAGCACCGGAATGGCGACGCCGTGGGCGATGAACAGCCCGCTCTCGGGCACCGGAATGCCCCGCGCCTCGGCGTAGTTGGCGGCGATGCGCGACGGCCACGGATAGGCGTTGGCAACGCTGACCGCGGCAATGGTGATGCCGCAGCCGATGACCGCAAGCGCGGCCTCGGCCCAGAGCGGACGCAGCGGGAAGTTGAAGCGGCGGCGCTGCCGGCGGCCCCACCAGAGGCCGATCACGATGGCGGCGCAGGCCCCCACCGCAACCACCCAGCTCCACAGCGAGCCGATGGCGCCGGCAGGACCGCCGCCCATCAGCTGGAAGGTCGGATCGAGCGGAGCAACGGTCCGGCCGGCGGTGACCCACCAGGCGGCACCGCGCCAGACCAGATAGCCTCCGAGCGTCACGATGAAAGCCGGCACGCGCAGATAGGCGATGATGGTGCCCTGCAGCGCGCCGATGCCGACGCCGATGGCGAGCCCGGCAGCCAGTGACAGCACCCAGATCAACGGGTGCCCGAGCCCGAGGCCAAGCTGCGCAGGCAGGATGTCGGTCTGCATCACGCCCATCATCATGGCGACGAGGCCAAGGATGGAGCCGACCGACAGGTCGATGTTGCGGGTGACGATCACCAGCACCATGCCGGTGACCATCACCGCGACAGACGCAGTCTGCACCGACAGGTTCCACAGATTGCGTGGCGTCAGGAACAGGCCGCCGGAAAATATGTTGAACCCGACCCAGATGATGATCAGGGCCCCGACCATGCCGAGCAGGCGGGTGTCGAGCTCTGTTGCGCCCAGAAAGCGCTGCAGCGGGTTTTGCGTTTGCCCCGCAGGCGTGAAGGTCGTCGCGGCGTGCTGATCGGCCAAGTTCGTTCTCCCCCACGGGGCCCGCGCCCGGCGGAGTCCCGTTGACAACAGTGCCGCAGCGAGTGTCGCCGCGGCACTGTTCAGTTTACGTCCGAATGCGCTTAGTCACACGCCGCAACCGAACCGGCTGCCACGCCCTGGCAGACCACGTCCTTGCCCACCCAGCCGGCGTCGATGACGACGTTCAGGTTCTCCTGGGTGACCGGCACGGGAGCCAGCAGCACCGCGTTCATCTCGACGCCGTTCGGGCCGTCGGAGAACTTGGTGGCGCCTTCCACTGCGTCGAGGGCGGTGCCGTCGGCGAGCTCGAGCGCAATCTCGGCGGCCTTCTTGCCGAGCTCACGGGCATCCTTCCACACCGACACCGTCTGTGTGCCGAGGGCGATGCGGTTGAGCGCGGCATGGTCGCCGTCCTGGCCGGAGACCGGCACGGAGCCGGCAAGACCCTGGGCCGACAGGGCGGCGATGGCGCCACCGGCGGTGCCGTCGTTGGAGGCGACCACAGCGTCGACCTCGTTGTTGTTGGCGGTCAGGAACTGCTCCATGTTCGCCTGGGCGACTTCCGGGTTCCAGTTGTCGGTATAGGCTTCGCCGACATTGACGATGGCGCCGGAGTCGATGGCTTCCTGCAGCACTTCCATCTGGCCTTCGAACAGGAAGTCGGCGTTCGGATCGGCCGAGTTGCCCTTGATGAAGACGTAGTTGCATTCCGGCTGCACTTCGAACACGCCGCGAGCCTGCATGCGGCCCACTTCCTTGTTGTCGAAGGTGAGGTAGAACGCATCCGGGTTCTCGATCAGGCGGTCATAGCCGACCACCGGAATACCTTCGGCAACAGCGGCGGCGACGGCCGGGCCGATGGCGTCGCTGTCCTGGGCCAGTACGATGATCGCGTCGGCACCCTGGCTGATCAGCGACTCGATGTCGGTGAGCTGCTTGGACGCGGACGACTGCGCGTCGGCGGAGATGTAGGTGGCGCCGGCCTCTTCAAGAACGGCCTTGATGGCGGCTTCGTCGGTCTTCCAGCGTTCTTCCTGGAAGTTGTTCCAGCTGACGCCGATGGTGACGCCGTCCTGCGCGGAAACGATGGCAGTGCTGCCGGCAAGCGCCGTCGTGGCCAGCAGGGCCAATGCGAACTTCTTCATATCTGTCCTCCCATGGGCGGCAGAAGACCTGCCGCCTGTTTGCCGGTGGCATGACCGAGCCAGGCGCACGCTCCACCGGCGCCCTGAGCATTAATTTTACTGCTCGAAAAAAGGTCTGGCATAGTCTCCGCGAACGAGTCAACGTCATTTTCGCGGCTCGAAGGAAATCCGTTGCACGAGCCGCTCCGGATGGTGTCTGTTGCCGCCGGGGGAGGAGGGGCTGTTTGGCGCGTACCGTCAGCGACAGTGATAGCGTCCGGCGTCAGAACCGGGCTCTGGTGCTTGCTGCCCTGCGCCAGCAGGGGCCGCTGTCCCGTACCGCCCTGGCCGGCGCCACGGGGCTGAGCCACGCCAGCATCAGCGCCATCTCCAATGATCTGATCGCCCAGAAGCTGCTTCTCGAACTGCCCGACGAGCGGGGCGAAACCCGCGGCCGCGGCCGCCCTGCCACCCGGGTCGGCTTCGACCGGCGTGCGGCCACGGCGGCCCTGATCGAGATCGACGTCAACCGCATTCGGGTGTCGCTGGTGGACTACGGTGGCGTGCTGGCCGACCGGCTGGAAGTGCCGGTGACCCCGGGGGCTTTCCAGGATACTGGCGTCACCACCCTTCTTGCCGAGCGACTGGAGCACCTGCGACTGCGCAATCCGGCCCTGATGGCCCGCCTCCAGCGCGTCGACATCTCCGTCCAGGGCATTCTCGATCGCGATGGCGGTGGGTTGAAATGGTCCCCAATCGCTCATCTGGCCGGCAAGCCTTTCGCGGAAGAGCTATCAGATGCCCTGGGGCTGCCGGTCCGTCTCTACAAGCGCGGCCGGCTCCTGGCCGAAGGCGCCCGCTGGCTCGACCCGGACCTTCGCGACGCCAGCGTCGCCACCGTCTTCGTCGGCTCCACGGTCGCCATGGGCATCACCTTCCGGGGCCAGATCCTTGGCCGGGGTGACGAAGGGGCCACCGAGTTCGGGCACATGAACCATATTCCCAACGGCGCCCTCTGCCGCTGCGGCATGCGCGGCTGCATCGAAGCCTACGCCGCCGACTACGGCGTCTTGCGCGCCGCCTATTCGGTGCCTGAAACCGCCCTGCCCGCCGCCTCGGTTCCGCCCGAGCAATATGCCGGGCTGGTGGTGCGGGCCGAGCGCGGCGATCGCGCCGCCACCCACGCCTTCCACCTTGCCGGACGCGCCATCGGCTATGGCCTCAGCCGCATGATGGCCGTGTTCGACCCCAGCCACGTGCTGATCGTCGGCCCCGGGGCCCGCGCCTTCGGGCTGATGCGCACCGAGATCATGTCGGCGCTCGGCAACGCGCTGGTCTGCCAGGTGAACGGACTGCCCGAAATCGTCGCCCACCATGACGAGCGCGAACCGATCTTCCAGGGCCTCCTGATGAAGTCCCTCAGCGAAGTGGACGAACACTTCGCTGCCCAGGCGGGCGGCTAGGAGCGGCAGACCTATGCCGTCGCCCGCCGCTTCAACACCACGAACACCTCGGCAACGGCGAACACCACCAGACACGCGATCACCGTCCCGATCACCGCCGGATACGCCCCGGCCCAGCCATCTGCCGCGGTGTGCTTGATGAGGATGCCGGTGAACGCCCAGAGCAGCACCAGCCCATAGGCGATGTCGCGGTTGCGAACGAGCGTCAGCGTCCCGATGGCAGCAGCCACGGCGACGATGATCACCGCCCAGGTCTGGCTGTCGAGCCCGAACCCGTCCCAGCCGAGGCTCACGAGCCACACCGTGATGTTGGCGACGGTCGCCACGGTGATCCAGCCGAAATAGACGCTGAACGGCACCCGCACCAGCCACTGCTCGCGGGTGGTGAGCGAGGCGTCCCGCAGCGTCACCACGATCGCCGCCAGCAGCACTAGGATGGTGATGATCAGCACGGTTGAGAGCAGGATCTGGTCGTAGTGCCAGGCGAACACCCAGGCGGTGTTGGCAAGCGAGGAGATCGAGAACAGGATGCCGACCCGGCGCAGCAACGCCCCGTTCTGCCGCCCTGCCTCGTGGAACGCACCCCACTGGTAGAGGATGTGGATCGCCAACAGGGTGTAGATCAGCCCCCAGATCGAGAAGGTGATCCCCGCCGGCGTAAACAGGTTGTCGTAGATGTCCGAAATCTCGCCCGTTTCGCGGCCATTCAGCGGCAGGGCGTTGGCGAGGTAGTTGGTGGCCACCATGACCAGGTAGGTCACGGTCAGCAGGATCTTCACTGGCAGCTCGGCGGTTTTCATCAGGCCCGGTTCCTCAAATCAACCTGGGCTGAACTCCACACCGCGATCGAAGGTTTCCTCCGCCCCGCTACACCACTAGCCGCCGATACAGCACGTCCGCCAGTTCCACCGGCTCGGCATCGGCGCCATGCAGCACCACGTCGGGATTGGTGGGGGGCTCGAACGGAGAGTCGATGCCGGTGAAGTTCTTGATCTCCCCTGCCCTTGCCCGCTTGTAGAGTCCCTTGGGATCGCGCGCCTCGCAGACTTCGAGCGGTGTGTCGACATAGACCTCGGTGAACTCGATGTCGCCGGCGATCTCGCGGGCCAGCCGCCGCTCCTTCTCGAAGGGCGAAATGAAGGAGACCAGCACGATCAGCCCGGCATCGGCCATCAGCCGCGCCACTTCCGCCACACGGCGGATGTTTTCCACGCGCGCGGCTTCGGTGAAGCCGAGATCCTTGTTGAGCCCGTGCCGGACGTTGTCGCCATCAAGGATATAGGCATGGCGCCCCTCGGCGGTGAGGCGCTTCTCGAGCAGGTTGGCGACGGACGACTTGCCCGACCCGGACAGGCCGGTGAACCACACGATCTGCGGCTTCTGCCCCTTCAGTTCCGCCCGCACCTGCCGGTTCACGTCGAAGTTCTGGTAGGTCAGGTTCTGCGCCCGCCGGAGTCCGAACTCGATGGTGCCGGCCCCGAGCGTTGCGTTGGACAGCCGGTCGATCAGGATGAAGCCGCCGGTGAGCCGGTTGCGCACATAGGGATCGAAGGCGATCGGCTTGTCGGTGGCAATGGTGACGGTTGCGACCTCGTTGAGGTCGAGCTTGGTGGCCGGTGCCTGCTCCAGCGTGTTGACGTTGGTGCGGAACTTGATGTCGGTGATCGTCGCCGGCACCAGTTGCGCCCCGATCTTCAGGAGATAGGAGCGTCCGGCATAGGCCGGATCCTCGTTCATCCAGACCAGGCGCGCCTGGAACTGGTTGGAATATTCCGGCGTCTCCCCGGGCCGCGCCAAGACGTCGCCGCGCGAGATGTCGAGCTCGCGGTCGAGCACCAGCGTCACCGCCTGCCCCGCCACGGCCCTTTCGAGGTCGCCATCCATGGTGACGATGCGCCGGACCACCGCCGGCTTGCGGGAGGCGGCAACCAGCACCTCGTCGCCCACCGCGATGGTGCCGGAAGCGACGGTGCCGGAAAAGCCGCGAAAATCGAGGTTTGGCCGGTTCACCCACTGCACCGGCAAGCGGAACGGCAGCCCGGTGCGGTCCTCGTCCACCACGATGGTTTCGAGATACGGCACCAGCGGCGTGCCGGTGAACCACGGTGTCTGCGCGCTCGCCTTGAGGATGTTGTCGCCGCGGAGCGCCGAAACTGGCACGGCATGGAGCGTCGAGAACCCCAGCGGCTCGGCCAGGGCGCGGTACTCGGCCTCGATGCGGTCGAAGATTGCCTGGTCGTAGCCGACAAGATCGATCTTGTTGACCACCAGCACCACGTGCTTCACGCCCAGGAGCGACAGGATGAAGGTGTGGCGCCGGGTCTGGGTCAGCAGCCCTTTGCGGGCATCCACCAGCACCAGCGCCAGGTCGGCGGTCGAGGCGCCGGTCGCCATGTTCCGGGTATATTGCTCATGACCCGGCGTGTCGGCGACGATGAACTTGCGCTTGTCGGTCGAGAAGAACCGGTAGGCGACATCGATGGTGATGCCCTGCTCGCGCTCGGCGGCGAGCCCATCCACCAGCAGCGAGAAGTCGATGCCTTCGTCGCCCGTGGTGCGGTTGCGCGAGTCCTGGCGGAGCGTGGCGAGCTGGTCGTCCAGCACCAGCTGGCTGTCATAGAGCAGCCGGCCGATCAGGGTCGATTTGCCGTCGTCGACGCTGCCGCAGGTGAGAAAGCGCAGCAGCGACTTGCCGGTCTGTTCGGCAAGCCAGAGGTCGAGATCGGTATCCGGAACCGCAAGGGACAGGCTCATCAGAAATAGCCCTCCTGCTTCTTCTTTTCCATCGAGCCGGCCTGGTCGCTGTCTATCAGGCGGCCCTCTCGTTCCGACGTGCGGCTCGCCTGCATTTCCATGATGATCTCGGGCAACGTCGCCGCACTGGAGCGGATGGCGCCGGTCAGCGGATAGCAGCCGAGCGTGCGGAAGCGGACCAGCTCCTCGCGCGGCCTCTCTCCCGCTTCGAGCCGGTAGCGTTCGTCATCCACCATGATCAGGGTGCCGGAGCGTTCCACCACCGGGCGGCGCTGGGCGAAATAGAGCGGCACGATCGGAATGTCCTCGGCATAGATGTAGGTCCACACGTCGAGTTCGGTCCAGTTGCTGATCGGGAACACCCGCAGGCTCTCTCCCGGGTTGAGGCGGGTGTTGAACAGACGCCAGAGTTCCGGCCGCTGGTTCTTGGGGTCCCAGGCGTGACTCGCATTGCGGTGCGAGAACACCCGCTCCTTGGCGCGGGACTTTTCCTCGTCGCGGCGGGCGCCGCCGATGGCGGCATCGTACCGGCCGGCACTCAACGCCTGGCGCAGCGCCGCCGTCTTCATGATGTCGGTGTAGCGCGACGAGCCGTGGTCGAACGGGTTGATGTTGTCCCGCACTCCATCGGGATTGGTGTGGGTGATCAGGTCGAACCCGTATTCGGCCGCCATCCGGTCGCGGAAGGCGATCATCTCGCGGAACTTCCACGTCGTGTCGATGTGGAGCAGCGGGAACGGGATCTTGCTCGGATAGAACGCCTTGCGCGCCAGGTGCAGCAGCACGCTCGAGTCCTTGCCGATGGAATACATCATCACCGGCCGCTCGAAGCTGGCGGCAACTTCGCGGAAGATCTCGATGCTTTCAGCTTCGAGGGTCTGCAGGTGCGTGAGGCGGGTCGTGTTCAAGGCGCGTCCGGGCTCCGGCTGGTGCCCCTAAGTACGGCTGCCAAGCGGGTCACCACAAGCCGGAAAACCCAGCAAATCCGGGGCTCTGCCGCCGCGGAAGCATAATCGTGCGCGTCACCGCCCGATGCTGCCAAGGAACTGCGGAGGACAACAGGTCGAGCGCACCCGCCGTGCGCTGCGCCCGTATCGGGCAGAAAAATAATTCACCGCACCTCGCACGCTGCAGGCAAGCTCAGTGACCGGAACTCGATCGCGAACCCGAGTGGCGTTCACCCTCCACCTTGCGGGGAGGGCTGGGAGGGGGTGCTCTCCACGGCACCGCACCCCCACGCCTGCTTGTCACCGGCGCGCTGCCTCGTTAAGGCAACGGAGCCGTTTTCAGGGAGGCCGAGATGACCCGCCGACCCATCCGCATCGCGCCGTCGATCCTCTCCGCCGACTTCGCCCGCCTGGGCGAGGAAGTCGCGGCCATCGATGCTGCCGGTGCCGACTGGATCCACGTCGATGTCATGGATGGGCACTTCGTCCCCAACATCAGCTTCGGCCCGACGGTAATGGCCTCGGTGCGCGATCGCACCAGCAAGGCGTTCGACGTCCACCTGATGATCGCGCCGGTCGATCCCTACATCGCCTCCTTCGCCCGGGCCGGCGCCGACCGCATCACCGTCCATGCCGAAGCCGGGCCGCACCTGCACCGGACGCTGCAGGCCATCCGCGCCGAAGGCAAGGCTGCCGGCGTCGCGCTCAATCCCGCCACCCCCCTCTCCGCCGTCGAGAATGTGCTCGATGACATCGA
>JAEYXQ010000171.1 GCA_023431205.1 Pseudomonadota bacterium
GGATCGGTGTCGGGCAACGACATCGCCCCGGCCCTGGTGGCCCAGGCGATCGCCGGCGGCGAGGGGGTGTTCACGGCCGACGGGGCATTGTCGGTGACCACCGGCGCCTTCACCGGGCGCAGCCCCAAGGACAAGTTCATCGTCCGCGATGCGCTGACCGAGGGGCGCGTTTGGTGGGACAATTCGGGCGCCATGGAGCCGGCAGCGTTCGAGCGCCTGCTGGCCGATGCCGTCGCTTCCTATGGCGGGCTCAGCGTGTTCCGGCAGGATCTGATCGCCGGCGCCGACCCGCGGCACCAATATGCGGTGACGGTGATGACGCCATCGGCATGGCATGCGCTGTTCATCCGCAACCTCCTGATCCGGCCAGGCGAGGGCGTTGAGCTGTCGCCGGCCGCGCAGCCGGTGACCATCGTCCATGTGCCGCGGTTCAAGGCCGATTCGGCTCGGCACGGCAGCCGCGGCGAAACGGTGATCGCGCTCGACATGAGCCGCAACATCGTGGTGATCGCCGGCACGCTCTATGCCGGCGAGATCAAGAAGAGCGTGTTCTCGCTGTTCAACTTCCACGCGCCCGAGGCGGGCGTGTTGCCGATGCACTGCTCTGCCAATGTCGGCGCCGATGGCGACACGGCATTGTTCTTCGGGCTGTCGGGGACGGGCAAGACCACGCTCAGCAACGATCCGGCGCGACCGTTGATCGGGGACGACGAGCATGGCTGGGGCGCCGATGGCGTCTTCAACCTCGAGGGCGGGTGCTATGCCAAGACGGTCAAGCTCAGCGCCGCGGCGGAGCCCGAGATTTTCGCAGCAACGCGCCGTTTCGGCACGGTGCTCGAGAATGTGGTTCTCGACGGTAACGGAAAGCCGTCATTCGATGACGTTTCCCTCACGGAAAACACACGGGCGGCGTATCCGATCACGGTGCTGCCGCGGGTGGCGACGGGCGGCGTCGGCGGGGTGCCGAAGACGGTGGTGTTCCTCACCGCCGACGCGTTCGGGGTGCTGCCGCCGATCGCGCGACTGACGCCGGAGCAGGCGGTCTACCACTTCCTGTCCGGCTACACCGCCAAGGTGGCGGGGACCGAGCGCGGGGTGACCGAGCCGCAGGCGACGTTCTCGGCCTGCTTCGGGGCGCCGTTCATGCCGCTCCACCCCACCGTCTATGGCGAGTTGCTGGAACAGAAGCTGCGCGACAGCGGAGCGGCGGCCTGGCTGATCAACACCGGCTGGACCGGCGGCGGCTACGGCGTCGGCAAGCGCATCGACATCGCCTCGACCCGGCGGCTGCTGACCGCGGCGCTCGATGGCAGCCTCGAAAACACCCCGATGCGGACGGACGATCTGTTCGGCCTGCAGGTGCCGATGGCGGTGCCGGGGGTGGAGGCGACGCTGCTGACCCCGCGCGCGACCTGGGCGGATGGGGCGGCCTATGACCGGCAGGCGCTCAAGCTCGCCGACCTGTTCCGGCGGAACTTCGAGAAGTTCGGCGATGGCGCCGATGCCGCTCCGGGCCCAAAACTGGCGGTGGCGGCGGAGTAACCGCCGCCGCTTCCGGCCTCAGTTGGGCGAATAGAAGATGTGGGAATCGATGGTCGCCACGGCGCTGTAGGTGCTGGCCCAGGAGGGGCGCACCGCGGTGGTGTGGTAGTAGAGCGCAGAGCCGGGCAGCGCGCCGACGGACTCGCCGGTGGCGAACTCGGCATAGACTTCCTTGGCGAGTTCGGCAGACCGCAGCCAGGCGCGGCGCTCGCGCGGGGTGTCGGTGCGGCCGTCGCAGGCGAAGGTGAACTGGCAGCGATAGCGGCCCTTGTCGGCATTCTGGTAGATCACGCCGCACAGGGTCGACGGGAACTTGCCCGAACGGGCCCGGTTGACGATGACGTTGGCGACCGCAAGCTGCCCCTCGAGGGTTTCGCCGCGGGCCTCGTGGTAGATGGCCTGGGCGAGGCAATCGCGCTCGGCATTGGCGTGCTCGAGACGCTTGCCCAGCGGCTGGTAGTCCTCGGCAATGTAGGCGGCCAGCAGGCCGGGGCTGAGGCGACCCTCGTCGATGTCGGCGGGAGCCGGCTTGAACTCGCTGGTGAAGTCGGCAATGGCGTTGACGGCGCTGTTGCCGCTGAACGAGCCGCGGGCGATGTAGCCCAGCAGCATCTCGGTGTTGAGTTCACCCGCCGGGGCAGCGTTGAGCTCGACGGAGCGGAGCTTTTGCTGGCGCTCGATATAGTTGGACAGAAGCGCCGCGGTCAGCGGCTGGTGGCCGGGCTCGAGCGGAACCAGCTCAGGGCCAAGGGCCGGCTGGCTGCGGATGAGCACCAGGTCCTGGGGGACCGGCAACGGCATGACCACGGGACCGACGGCGGTTTCGGCATGGGCCGGCGCCAGCGTCACGATCAGCACAAAAGCCACGGCAGCAAGTGCAAGCACATGCGAGAGCGCACGCACAGCGATGGCTTTCCAGCTTTGGGTCAATGCCCCGTCCTTACCCCTGAGCCCGTCCGGCCATATCCGGCGGGCCTTCTTCGCGT
>JAEYXQ010000042.1 GCA_023431205.1 Pseudomonadota bacterium
CGACTGCCGAGGTCGACAGGGTGGCAAGAGTCAGGGCACGAAGGGGAGCGGTGAACTTCAGCATCAGAACGCCTGCCCGATGCCGACATAGACGGCGTAGTCCGGATCGCCCGCCCGCTTGTTGAGCGGAATGGCGAGGTCGGCGCGCAGGGGGCCGAAGCCGGTCTCGTAGCGAAGGCCGACGCCGGCGCCGAGGCGGAGATCGGTGATGGCCGGGAAGACGTCGGCGGCGACATAGCCGCCATCGAGGAAGCCGACGACGCCGATATCCTCGGTGACGCGGGCGCGGGCCTCGACCGAGCCTTCCAGCAGATAGCGGCCGCCGGTGATGTTGCCATTGCCGTCATCGACGCCGATGGAGCGATAGCCATAGCCGCGGACGGAGCCGCCGCCACCGGCGAAGAACAGCTTGTCGGGCGGAATCTGGTTCAGGGCCGGGCCGACCACGGCACCGGCGCGCAGGCGGCCGGCGAGCACGAACTGGTCGTCTTCGCCGAAGCCGAAATAGGTACGGCCCTCGACCACGAGGCGGGCCTGCGGGTTGCCGTAGACGAGTTCGTAATAGGGCTCGAAGGTGCCCTGGAGGTACCAGCCTTCGGTGGCGTTGGTGGGGTTGTCGCGGAAGTCGAGCGTGGCGCTGCCATAAAGGCCGAGAACGGCGAAGTCGCGGGTGCCGAAGGTGTCGTCGAAGCGGTTGCGCTCGAACTGGGCACCGGCCTCGAAGGCGATGTGGTCGCTGAGCACGTGGTTGAGGCCGGCGCGGGCGCTCACCGAGGTTTCGGTGTAGGTGGGGTAGATGCTGCGTTCGGCCGAGACGGCGGCGATGAAGTCGGTGTCGGGGGTGAACACGCCGGGCTTGGTGAAGGTGCCGCCGAAGAAATAGTCGAACTGGGAGGTGTCGACGGGGTAGCCGATGCTGGCGACGCGGGCGTCGAGCCGCAGCCGCTCGGCGCGGCCGAAGAGGTTGCGCCACAGGTGGAAGGCTTCCACGCCGAGTCCGTCGACGCTGGAATAGGTGGCGCCGACGCCAAAGCGCCGTCCGGGCAGTTCCTGCACGATGGCGGTGAAGGGCAGGAGGCCGTCGGGGCCGACATTCTGTGCCGCTTCGAGGCGGGCGACCTGGAAGACTTCGAGGCGGTCCAGGCGCTTCTGGGCCTGGTCGAGCTCATCGGGGTCATATTCCTCGCCGACGGTGAGGCCGGTCATCCAGGCGATGAATTCGGGGTCCATGCGCTGGTGGCCGGTCACTGCCACGGGACCGAAGGCGGCGCGGGGACCGGGGTCCACCACGAGGGTCACGTCGACGGTGTTGGTGGCATGGTCGGCGACAACGTCGCGGCTGGCGACCCTGGCCTTGGGGTGGCCGAGCTGACGCCAGGCTTCGAGCGCCAGGTTCTCGGCGCGCAGCACGAGGGTGGAGCGGGCGAGCTCGCCGGGGGCAAAGCCGACCTCGAAGGGCGGATCGACATAGTCGTCGGGGTCGGCCGTGGGGGGCGCCTGGTTGGCGATGGCGAGGCGGCTGAAGCGGAACTCGGGGCCGGGATCGACGGTGACCACCACCGGCACCGGGTCCGGCAGGGAGACGTCGGGCGGCAGGGTCGAGGCTTCGCGGCCATTGACGCTGATGCTGACCACGGGGCCGTAGCGACCTTCGGCATACATGGCGGCGACGATGCGCTGGTAGTCGCCGCGGGCGGTGGCGAGGAGGCCGGCGGCGCCGGAGGCGGGATCGGCAGCGTCCTGGACCAGGGTCGAGGCGCGGCGAACGGCACCTTCGACATCGCCGTCGCCGGCGACCACCACTTCGATGGTATAGGGCTGCGGATCGGCGATGACGGCGTCTTCGATGTCATCTTCGAAGAAGCGGAGGCCGAAAATCTCGAACGCGGCGGCAGGGCTCGCCAGAGCAAGTCCGACGGCCAGGCACACAGCGCTGATATTCGATAGCTGCCTTGCGCTTCGCAGTTGACCCAGCCCCGCCGGTTGACGCTTCGCCCGGAAGCAGAAGCCCATATCTTGCCTTTCGGGCGAGAAGATTTCGTTAAGCAGCCCCGCCCGGCCGATGATCCGCCATGCCGCCACCGGGGTGACATGGAGCGGGGCGAGTTTAGGGCGGGCAGGCGAACGATCCTAGCCTTTGAGGAAAAATCATTCCGCTTCGGCACTCGACCGATGCGTCAGGAACACACTTGCTGCGGATGGCGCCTAGTTGGCGCCGTCCACTCTGGCAACCTTTTCCTCATCCCACCACCAGATGGTGGGGAAGCCGTTGCTGAACTCGGGCAGCGGATCGGGGCGGGCGAAGCGATCCCAGCGGGCGTAGCGGCTGTTCTGCGCCATGTAGGTGGGCACCACATAGTGGTGATGCAGCAGCACGCGATCGAGGGCACTGGTGATGGCGAGTTGCGTGTCGCGATCATCGGGGGCCACCAGCAACCCGATCAGGGCGTCGATGCCGGGGTCGGCAATGCCGGCATAGTTGCGCGAGCCCTGCTGGTTGGCGGTGGAGGAGCCGAAGAAGAACCGCTGCTCGTTGCCAGGGGAGAAGGACTGCGCCCAACTGCCGTAGATCATGTCGAAATCGAAGGTGCGCAGGCGCTCGATATATTGGGCGCCGTCGACGACGCGGATCGAGGCGGCAACGCCGATCAAAGCGAGGTTATCGACAAGGTTCTGCGCCACCGGCTCGATGGTCGGGCCGTTGAGCAGGATCTCGAAGCTGAGCTGACGGCCATTGGCATCGACCAGTTGGTTGCCGTTGAGAGTGTAGCCGGCGGCGCCCAGCAGTTCGAGTGCATGGCGAAGGTTCTCGCGCAGGGTCGTGTCATCGCCAGCCACGGGGTTGGCGTATTCCTCGGTGAAGACAGATGGCGGCACGAGATCGCGGACGGATTCCAGGATCTCGAGTTCCTCGCCCTGCGGCAGGCCATCGGAGGCGAAGGGCAGGCCGAAGAAGTAGCTGTCGACCCGGAAGTACTCGCCGTAGAACAGGGTCGCGTTCAGCGACTCGAAGTCGAAGGCGTAGTTGAGCGCCTCGCGCACCCGCTCGTCCTGGAAGATCGGCCGGCGGAGATTGGGCACGAAGCCGACCATGGCGCCGCGCCCGGCAAAGTCCTGCGGGAAGCGCTCCAGCACGACGCGGCCTTCGCGAACGGCCGGGAAGTCGAACTGGGTGGCCCAGCGGCGCGCGGAGGCCTCGAACCACCAGTCGAACTGGTCGGCCTTGAAGGCTTCGAACTGCACCGTCTCGTCGAGGAAGAACTCGATGCGGTACTCGTCGAAATTGTTGGTGCCGATCCGGGTCGGATGATCGGCGCCCCAATAGTCCGCGACGCGCTCGTAGACCATGGTGCGGCCGGGATCGAACTCGGCCACGCGGTAGGGGCCGGAGCCCATGGGCGGCTCCAGCGTCGAGCGGGAAATGTCGCGCTGCTTGCCGCTGGCGTCAGTGCCCTCCCACCAGTGCTGCGGCAACACCAGCACCTGCCCGAGGATGTGCGGCAGTTCGGCATTGTCGGTGGTGTTGAAGGTGAAGGTGACCTCGCCGGGCGCGCTGACCGCGACGCTGGCGACATCGGCATAGTAGCCGGCGTAGTCTGGGTCGAGTTCGATGGTCTTGTTGAAGGACCACACCACGTCTTCGGCCGTGACCGGTTCGCCATCATGCCAGCGGGAATCGGGGTTCATGCGGAAGGTGACGGAACCGTAGTCGTCGGCCACCATCATCGCGTCGGCCAACAGCCCGTAGTGGGTGGACGACTCGTCCAGGGAAGGCGTCATCAGCGTCTCGTAGACAAGCCCCAGGCCCGAGGCCGGCTGCCCCTGCGGCAGGATCGGGTTGAAGGTGTCGAAGCTGCCCTGGTTGCCGATCCGGACCGTGCCGCCCTTGGGCGCATCGGGATTGACGTAGTCGAAATGGGCGAAGCCCTCGGGGTATTTCGGCGCCTCCACCAGGGAGTCGCCATGCAGCCACACGCCGGTCGGGCTCTGGCCGGCGGCCGGGAGGGCGAGTGCCACGGCAGCAAGGCCGGCAAGGAGCAGGGATGCAAGCTTCATGGTGGTCTCCGCGGGCATTTGGGCAAGACTAATCCGGTTCGGGTGCTGGCGACAGCGTTTCCGGCGCGGCGAAAGGCGTCTGGCTGAAGGCGGCGGCCATCAACTCGCGCGTATAGGTATCCTGCGGATCGGAAAACACTGCCTCGGCGGGTCCCTGCTCAACGACAACACCGTTGCGCATCACCAGCACCCGGTTGGCGAGGGCGCGGATCACCCTGAGGTCGTGGGAGATGAACAGGTAGGACAGGTTGCGGCGCTGCTGGATCTCGCGCAGCAGATCCACCACCTGCGCCTGGATGGAAACGTCGAGTGCCGAGGTCGGCTCGTCGAGTACGACGAGGCGCGGCTCGAGCACCAAAGCGCGGGCGATGGCGATGCGCTGGCGCTGCCCGCCGGAGAATTCGTGCGGGTAGCGGTGGCCCGCTGCCGGATCGAGGCCCACTTCGGTCAGCGCGGCCGCAACGCGGCGGTCCCGTTCGGGGCGGGACAGTTCGCGGCGGTGGACGCCCAGCCCTTCGCCAACGATCTCGGCCACCGACATGCGCGGGCTCAGCGAGCCGTAGGGATCCTGGAACACCGCCTGCATGTGCCGGCGCAGCGGGCGCAGGGCCTGCGTCGACCGATCGTCTATGGGGTTGCCGAGGAGCACGATCCTGCCGGTGGAGGGGAGCAGGCGGAGCAGGGCATAGCCGAGCGAGGACTTGCCGGAGCCGCTTTCGCCGACAATGCCGACCGTCTCGCCCTCGCGCACCGTGAGGTCCACCCCATCGACGGCGCGGATATGGCCGACGGTGCGGCGGAGCAGGCCGCGCCGGATCGGGTACCACACCTTGAGGTCGCGGGTTTCGGCAACGACGGGTGCGTCCGGGGGCGGAGTCGCCGGCGTCCCGCGCGGAGCCGCGGCGAGCAGATGGCGGGTATATTCGTGCTGCGGCGTGAAAAAGACATCGGAGACCGAGCCGGTTTCGACGATGCGTCCCTCCGTCATCACCGCGACGCGGTCGGCGAGGCGGCGGACGATGCCGAGGTCGTGGGTGATGAACAGCATGGCCATGTTGCGCCGCCGCTGCTCGGCCTTGAGCAGCGACAGTATCTGCGCTTGGACGGTGACGTCGAGCGCGGTGGTGGGCTCGTCGGCGATCAGCAGCGACGGGTCGTTGGCGAGCGCCATGGCGATCATCACCCGCTGGCGCTGTCCACCCGAGAGCTGGTGCGGGTAGTCCTCGAGGCGTCGTTCCGGGTCAGGAAGCCCAACGCTGCGAAGCAGGTCTACCACGCGGGCACGAGCGGCATTGGGGCGAAGCCCCTGGTGCACCGCCAGCACCTCACCCACCTGCCGGCCGACGGTGTGTACCGGATTGAGCGAGGTCATCGGCTCCTGGAAGATCATGCCGACCCAATTGCCGCGCACGCCCCGGAGAACAGGCTCGGTGGCAGCCGCGAGGTCGGTGCCTTCAAGGGAGATGGCGCCACCCACCCTGGCCGTAGGCGGCAGCAGGCGGAGGATCGAGGCGGCGGTGACCGACTTGCCGGACCCGCTCTCGCCGACCAGCGCCAGCGCTTCGCCGGGCCGCACCTCGAAGTCGATGCCATGCACCACTTCGGTGGCGCCGAAGCTGATGGTCAGGCCACGGACGCTGAGCAGGGGTGCGGTCATGCGAAGGTCTTGCGCGGATCGAAGGCGTCGCGCACCGCTTCGCCGATGAAGACCAGCAGCGTCATCATCAATGCAATGGTGACAAAGCCGGTGATGCCCAGCCACGGCGCCTGCAAATTGTTCTTGCCCTGCGCCAGCAGTTCTCCCAGCGAAGGGGAGCCGGGCGGCAGGCCGAAGCCGAGCAGGTCGAGCGAAGTGAGGGTCACCACCGAGCCGGACAGGATGAACGGCATGAAGGTCAGTGTTGCCACCATAGCGTTGGGCAGGAGGTGCCGGGCCATGATGGCAAGGTTGGAGACGCCGAGCGCGCGCGCCGCGGTGACATACTCGAAGTTTCGCGCCCGCAGGAATTCGGCCCGCACGATGCCGACCAGCGACACCCAGGAGAACAACAGCAGGATGCCGAGCAGCACCCAAAAGCTCGGAGTGATGATGCTCGAGATGATGAGGAGGAGGTAGAGCGCCGGGATCGAGGTCCATATCTCGATCAGGCGCTGGCCCAGAAGGTCCACCCAGCCGCCGAAATAGCCCTGCGCCGCACCGACGAACACCCCGACCACGGAGGAAAGAAGGGTCAGGATGAAGCCGAACAGCACGGAGATGCGGAGGCCATAGAGCAGGCGGGCGAGCACGTCGCGGCCGCGATCGTCGGTGCCGAGCCAATGGTAGTTGCCGGGGTGGCAGTTCGGGTCTGCGGTGCCCTGGCGGTACTGCCCGCAGATCTGGTCCCCCGTCAGCAGCCAGCTCGGGGGCGTGGCGCCGGGGCCCGGCTGGTAGCGGTCGATGGTGCCATAGCTGAAGCGCACGGGAGGCCAGATGGCCCAGCCATTGGTCTCGATCTCGCTGGCGATGAAGTCGCTGCGATAGTCCGGCGTGGCTAGGAAGCCGCCGAACTTGGCTTCCGGGTAGTTCACGAACACCGGGAACAGCAGTTCGCCCTTGTAGGAGGCGATGATGGGCCGGTCATTGGCGATGAAGTCGGAGGCCATGGCGACAAGGAACAGCGCCAGGAACAGCCACAGCGACCACCAGCCGCGCCGGTTGGAGCGGAAGTTCTGCCAGCGGCGCCGGTTGAGCGGGGAGAGGCGGCGGTTGCGGGGCGCTTCGAGGGCGGCGGCCTCGGCCATCATCTCGGTCATACGCCGCGACTCTCGAAATCGAGGCGCGGGTCGATCCACATATAGGCCAGATCTGACAGGAGGCTCAGCACCAGCCCGATCAGCGAGAAGATGTAGAGCGTCGCAAACACCACCGGATAGTCGCGCTGGGCGACCGACTGGAAGCCGAGGAGCCCGAGGCCGTCGAGGGAGAAAATGGTTTCGATGAGGAGCGAACCGCCGAAGAAGGCGCCAACGAAGGCCGCAGGGAAGCTGGCGATCACCAGCATCATGGCGTTGCGGAACACGTGCCCGTAGAGCACCTGCCGCTCGGTCAGCCCCTTGGCGCGGGCGGTGGTGACGTATTGCTTGCCGATCTCGTCGATGAAGCTGTTCTTGGTCAGCAGGGTCGTCGTGGCGAAGGCCCCCAGCCCCATGGCGATGATGGGCAAGGTGATGTGCCAGAGGTAATCGAGGATCTGCCGCCACCAGGGGAAGCTTTCCCAGCCCGGTGAGGTGAGGCCGCGCAAGGGGAAGATCTGCAGGAAGCTGCCGCCGGCAAACAGCACCACCAGCAGGATGCCGATCAGGAAGCCGGGAATGGCGTAGCCGATGATGACGATCGTGGAGGACCACACGTCGAAGCGCGAGCCGTCGCGCACTGCCTTGCGGATGCCGAGCGGAATGGACACGCCATAGGCGATCAGCGTCATCCACAGCCCGAGCGAGATCGACACCGGCATCTTCTCGCGGATGAGGTCGATGACGGAAATGTCTCGGAAATAGCTGCGGCCGAAATCGAAGCGCAGGTAATTGCCGATCATGGTGACGAAGCGCTCGAGCGGCGGCTTGTCGAAGCCGAACTGCTTTTCGATGCGCTCGACCAGTTCCGGCGGCAGGCCCTGGCTGCCGCGATAGCCGCCGCCCCGGTCCCCCTGCGGCACCATGGCGGCGTCTCCCTGGCCGCTGCCGGTGAAGCGGTCCATGAAGCTCGAATTCTGCCCGGACAGGTTGGCGAGCGCCTGTTCCACCGGCCCGCCGGGGGCAAACTGGGTGATGGCGAAGGAGACGGCCATGATGCCGAACACGGTCGGGATCATCAGCAACAGGCGGCGAAGAATATAGGCGCCCAACGACCCTCTCCAGCCTGCAAATCAGCAGGTTAGCTCAGGAGGTAGTGCACCACTTCGGGGGCGGGTTGGCAAGGGCGTGGGGCGGTGAATGGGTACGGGCCTTTAGGGGGGCGGTTGTGCGCACCGGACGGGTCCCCTCTCCCCTCAGGAGAGAGGGGAGAGAGCCGTGGATCAGATATGGATCGCGCCGTCGCCTAGCATCAGCGCCGCTTCGCGGATGGCTTCCGACAAAGTGGGGTGGGCGTGGGTGGTGCGGGCGAGGTCTTCGGAGGAGCCGGAGAACTCCATCAGGACGGTCAGTTCGTGGATCATCTCGCCGGCGTTCTTGCCGATGATGTGGGCCCCGAGCACGCGGTCGGTGTTGACGTCGGAGAGGATCTTCACGAACCCCTGCGTCGCCAGCATGGCCTTGGCACGGCCATTGGCGGTGAACGGGAACTTGCCGACCTTGTACTCGATCCCCTCGGCCTTGAGCTCGTCCTCGGTCTTGCCGACGGTGGCCACTTCCGGGTTGGTGTAGACCACCGCGGGAATGGCGCCGTAATTCACGTGACCGGCCTGGCCGGCGAGGATTTCGGCGACGGCGATGCCTTCGTCCTCGGCCTTGTGAGCCAGCATCGGGCCGGCGATGACGTCGCCGATGGCATAGATGCCGTCGACCGAACTCTTGTAGTGCGCGTCGACGCGGACGCGGCCGCGCTCGTCGAGCGCAACGCCCACGAGGTCGAGGCCGATGCCGTCGGTGTAGGGCTTGCGGCCGATGGCGACGAGCGCAACATCGGCGCCGAGCACCTCGGCGTCACCGCCCTTGGCCGGCTCGATGCGCACCTTGAGGGCGCCGTTCTCGTCACGCTCGATGCCGGCGACCTTGCTCGACAGGCGGAACTCCATGCCCTGCTTCTGCAGCATGCGCTGGAACTGGCGGGCGACCTCGCTGTCCATGCCGGGCAGGATGCGGTCGAGATATTCAACCACCGTGACCTGAGCGCCGAGGCGCTGCCAGACCGAGCCGAGTTCGAGGCCGATGACGCCGGCACCGATGACGAGGAGCTTGGACGGCACCTGCTCGAGGCTGAGGGCGCCGGTGGACGTCACCACCTGCTTTTCGTCGATCTCGATGCCGGGCAGCGATGCCGAGACCGAGCCGGTGGCGATGACGATGTTCTTGGAGGCGATTTCCTGCTGGGGGCCGGACCGTGGCGTCACCAGCACCTTGCCCGGGGCCGGGATGGAGCCGATGCCGCGGAAGACGGTGATCTTGTTCTTCTTGAACAGGTAGTCGACGCCGCCGACATTGGCCGCCACGGTGTCGGCCTTGTGGATCATCATCTGCCCAAGGTTAAGCTGCGGGCGCGGCACGTCGATGCCGAGCTGCTGGAAGCCATGGGTGGCTTCATCAAGCAGTTCGGAGGCGTGCAGCAGCGCCTTGGAGGGGATGCAGCCGATGTTGAGGCAGGTGCCGCCCAGGGTGGGCCACTTTTCGACCACGGCCACCTTCATACCGAGCTGGGCGGCGCGGATGGCGCATACATAGCCGCCGGGCCCCGAGCCGATGACGGTAAGGTCGAAACTGTCTGCCATGGTGAAGAGTCCCGGTGTGGTGCGAACGGTTCAAGGGTGTGCGGCAACACTGGAGCGGGCGCCGGCGCGCCCGTCAACCGCATCGGTCACGAGTTACACCAGCGCGTCGCCCGGGGCAATCAATCCTCAGTCGCACCCACGGCTACTGCGCGGCGATCTGCTGGGCGCGGCGGAGGGCCTCGGGAAGCTGCTTGTCGATGTCGAGTTCGCCGGCATCGACCCGCTCGCGGAAGGCGGTGCAGAAGGAGGACTTGTCATCGGCCTGGTTGTAGGCGCTCATGATCTGTGTGCCGCCGTAAGTCTCTGCGGCGACTATCTCTTCTTCGGTGCCGCCGCCGAGCTGGCGGGCCACGCGGTTGGCAAGGTCGAGAAAGCCGATATTGCGCAGGTACCAGTTGTCGTAGGTGGTGCGGTAGGCACCGTCGAGGCCGGTGGTCTCGTAGCAGTGGGTTGTCATCACGTCGACAATCGCCCGGGAGCCATGGAAAGCCATGAGTTCACCGACGAAAGCGGCGTCGGTGGGGGCGGATTCCTGGGCAAAGGCGGGCGTGAGGGTGCCGAGCAGAACGGCGGCAAGGAGCAGGGGGCGCAAAGGCGTCATTTCTCCTGACGGAGGTTTGGACACGACCCTCTGCATCTGCAGGGATTGCGTTAAAGGAATGTGAGCTTTCCGTTCACGCTGAGGAGAGCGCCGGCGGTGGTTCTGCTTGCAAAACGTTACCGCCGACGCCTCAGGTCGTGAAAATCAGAGGTCGAGGACCAGACGCTCGGGCGCTTCCAGCGATTCCTTGACGCGGACCAGGAAGGTCACGGCTTCCTTGCCGTCGACGATGCGGTGATCGTAGCTGAGGGCAAGGTACATCATCGGGCGGACGACGACCTGGCCGCCGACCACCACCGGACGCTCCTGGATCTTGTGCATGCCGAGGATACCCGACTGCGGTGCGTTGAGGATCGGGGTCGACATCAGCGATCCATAGACGCCACCATTGGAGATGGTGAAGGTGCCGCCCTGCATGTCGGCCATGGAGAGGGCGCCGTCGCGAGCCTTTTTGCCGAGATTGCCGATTTCCTTCTCGATTTCCGCGATCGACATCTGGTCGGCGTTGCGGACGACCGGAACCACGAGGCCCTTGTCGGTGCCGACGGCGACGCCGATATGGGCGTAGTTCTTGTAGATGATGTCGTCGCCATCGATCTCGGCGTTGACGGCCGGGATTTCCTTGAGGGCGTGGACCACGGCCTTGGTGAAGAAGCCCATGAAGCCGAGCTTGACGCCGTGCTTCTTCTCGAACAGCTCCTTGTAGGAATTGCGCAGGTCCATCACCGGCTTCATGTCCACCTCGTTGAAGGTGGTCAGCATGGCGGCGGTGTTCTGCGCGTCCTTGAGGCGGCGGGCGATGGTCTGGCGCAGGCGGGTCATCTTGACCCGTTCCTCGCGGCCAGCGTCATCGGCGGCAACGGGACCGCGTGGCGCGGGGGCGGACTGTGCCTTGACCTCGGGAGCCTTGGCGGCCGGCGCGGAAGCTGCGGCCGGCTGGTAGACCTTCGGGGCGGCATCCTGCGGAGCGGCAGCCGGCTGGCTGGCGGGAGCGGCGGCGATGCCCTTGAGGGTTGCGAGCACGTCTTCCTTCAGCACCTGGCCCTGCTTGCCGGAGCCGGGGATGCTGGCGGCATCGAGGCCCTTCTCGTTGATCAGCTTCTGGGCCGACGGGGCAGGGTCGCGATCGGTGGCGGTGACCGGTTGCGGCGCCGGGTTGGCCTGGACCGGCTCGGGGCCGGCGGCATTGTTGGCCGGTGCCTGGGTCCTGGTTTCGCCGGCAGCGGCGGCACCCGCACCGCCGATGGCGCCGAGCAGGGCGCCGACGTCAACGGTGGTGCCGGCTTCGGCGGCAATGGCTTCCAGCACACCGGCAGCCGGTGCGGGCACCTCGATGGTCACCTTGTCGGTTTCCAGCTCCACGATCGGCTCGTCGGCGGCGACGGTGTCGCCCACCTTCTTGAACCACTGGCCGATGGTGGCTTCGGTGACGCTTTCGCCCAGCGTCGGCACCCGGATTTCAGTCGACATTGGCTTGTCCCTTATTGTGCGAAGGCTTCGTCGAGGAAGGCCTGGAGTTCGGCCAGGTGCGTGCGCATCAGGCCGGTAGCGGTGGAGGCGGAGGCCTTGCGGCCGGCATAGCTGACGCGCTGACCGGAGCGGCCCAACTGGTCCATCACCCATTCAACATAGGGCTGGATGAAGGTCCAGGCACCCATGTTCTTGGGCTCTTCCTGGCACCAGACGATGTCCGCATTGGGGAAGCGGTTCAGTTCGTCCAACAGCGCCTTGGCCGGGAACGGATAGAGCTGCTCGATGCGAAGCAGGTAGACGTCGTTGATGCCGCGCTTCTCGCGATCCTCGAGGAGGTCGTAGTAGACCTTGCCGGTGCACAGCACGACGCGACGGATCCTGTCGTCCGAGGCCAGCTTGACGGTGGTCTTGGGCGCACCCGGAGCCTCGGCATCGTCCCACAGCAGACGGTGGAAGCACGAATCGGGGCCCAGCTCGACAAGGCCGGAGACGGCCCGCTTGTGGCGGAGCAGCGACTTCGGCGTCATCAGGATCAGCGGCTTGCGGAAGTCGCGATGCACCTGCCGGCGCAGGATGTGGAAGTAGTTGGCCGGCGTGGTGCAGTTGGCGACCTGCATGTTGTCCTCGGCGCAGAGCTGCAGGTAGCGCTCGAGGCGGGCGGAGGAGTGCTCCGGTCCCTGGCCCTCATAGCCATGCGGCAACAGCATCACGAGGCCCGACATGCGGAACCACTTGCGCTCGCCCGAGGAGATGAACTGGTCCACCACCACCTGGGCGCCGTTGGCGAAGTCGCCGAACTGAGCTTCCCACAGGGTGAGTGCCTTGGGCTCTGCCAGCGAGTAGCCGTATTCGAAGCCGAGCACAGCCTCTTCGGAGAGCATCGAATTGATGACCTCGTAGCGGCTCTGGTCGGGCGACAGGTTGTTGAGCGGGGTGTAGCTCTTGCCGTCCACCTGCTGGTCGTTCAGCACCGAGTGGCGCTGCGAAAAGGTGCCGCGCTCGACGTCCTGGCCCGAGAGGCGCACCGGGTGCCCCTCGGTCACCAGCGTGCCGAAGGCCATCGCCTCGGCCGTGGCCCAGTCTATGCCCTCGCCCGATTCGATGGCGGCAAGGCGGTTGTCCATGAAGCGCTTCACCGTCCGGTGGACGTTGAAGCCCTCGGGCACGCGGGTGAGCGCGGTGCCGATCCTGACGAGGTCTTCCAACGGCACGCCGGTCTGGCCGCGGCGCGGGCCTTCCTGCTCGGCGGGACGGAGGGTCTTCCAGGCGCCATCGAGCCAGTCGGCCTTGTTCGGCCGGTAGTCCTGGCCGGCCTCGAACTCGCCTTCGAGCTTGGCGCGCCACTCGGCCTTAAGCCGGTCGACGTCCTCGGCGGTGACGAGGCCCTCGCCGATCAGCTTCTCGCTATAAAGCTCGAGCGTCGACTTGTGGCCGCGGATTTTCGAGTACATCAGCGGCTGGGTGAAGCTCGGCTCGTCGCCTTCGTTGTGGCCGAAGCGGCGGTAGCAGAACATGTCGATGACGACGGGCTTGCCGAAGCGCTGGCGGTATTCCACCGCCACCTTGGCGGCGAACACGACGGCTTCCGGATCGTCGCCATTCACATGGAAGACCGGCGCCTCGATCATCTTGGCGACGTCGGTCGGGTAGGGCGAGGAGCGCGAATACATCGGCGCGGTGGTGAAGCCGATCTGGTTGTTGATCACGAAGTGGATCGAACCACCGGTGCGGTGCCCCTTGAGGCCGGAAAGTCCCAGACACTCGGCGACCACGCCCTGGCCGGCAAACGCGGCATCGCCGTGGATCAGCAGCGGCAGCACCATGGAGCGGTCGGGCTTGCCCTCGACTGCCATGTTCACGAGCTTGCCGCCCGGAGCGATGTGCTGGTCCTGCTTGGCGCGCGCCTTGCCCAGCACCACCGGATCGACGATCTCGAGGTGGGAGGGGTTGGCGGTGAGCGACAGGTGCACCTTGTTGCCGTCGAACTCGCGGTCCGAGGAAGCACCGAGGTGGTACTTCACGTCGCCCGAACCCTCGACGTCCTCGGGGTAGAAGGCGCCGCCCTTGAACTCGTGGAACAGGGCGCGGTGCGGCTTGTTCAGCACCTGGGTCAGCACGTTGAGGCGGCCGCGATGGGCCATGCCGAGGACGATGTCCTTCACGCCCAGGGCGCCGCCGCGCTTGATGATCTGCTCGAGCGCCGGGATGGTGGACTCGCCGCCATCAAGGCCGAAGCGCTTGGTGCCGGTGTACTTGACGTCGATGAACTTCTCGAAGCCCTCGGCCTCGACCAGCTTGTTGAGGATCGCCTTCTTGCCTTCGGCGGTGAAGGTGATTTCCTTGTCCGGGCCTTCGACACGCTCCTGGATCCACTGCTTGGCCTCGGGATCGGAGATGTGCATGAACTCGATGCCGAGCGTACCGCAATAGGTGCGCTGCAGGATGGCCAGCATCTCGGGGATGGTGGCGTATTCGAGCCCCAGATAGTTGTCGATGAAGATCTTGCGGCTATAGTCGGCCTCGGTGAAGCCGTAGCTGCGCGGATCGAGTTCCGGCGCCGGCTCGTCGGCCTTGAGCTTGAGCGGGTCGAGGTCGGCATGAAGATGACCGCGCATCCGGTAGGCGCGGATCATCATGATGGCGCGGATGGAATCGCGGGTGGCCTGCAGCACGTCGGCCACGCTGGCCTTGGCCACGCCCAAGGCCTCGGCCTTCCTGGCGATGGCCTTCTCGGTCTTGACGGCGATCTCGCCCCAATTGCCATCAAGGGCGCTGATCAGGTCGCCGCCCGCAGCCTGCGGCCAGTCCTGCCGCGCCCAGCTCGGGCCTTCGGCGTTCTGCGCCGCGGTATCCTGTGGATCGTCCAGACGGGAGAAGAAGCTCTTCCAGGTCTCGTCGACGCTGTCGGGGTCGGTCTTGAAGCGGGAGTAGAGCTGCTCGATGTAGTCGGCGTTGCCTCCATAGAGGAAGGAGGTCAGCAAGAACTGGTCGTTCTTTTCCTGTCGTGTCATCGCTCGTGTCGCGAGGCCCACGCCTCGCCATCCTTGTCATCGGCGCCGGTTGGGACCGGGGCCTTGTGGTGCAGTCAGTCAAACTTGCCGGATACTGACTGCTTTTCCTTTAGGTCCTGTTAAGACTTGCGGCGCCCGCAAAGGCGCCGCGGATTGTTCGTCTGCCCAGCGCTTGCGGGTCTAGCATCGATCTGAAGTGGGAACGCACCCGACTTTGGATGGATGCGCTGCTCACCTCACAACCCGACGACCGCGTCAGCCCTTGAGCACCTCAGCCAGGGTCCGGCCGATGCGGGCCGGGGAATCCGAGACCTTGATGC
>JAEYXQ010000061.1 GCA_023431205.1 Pseudomonadota bacterium
TGCACGGCCTGCTGCGGGTGACCCGGCGCCTGCTGCGCGCCGGCGCCGATCCCGAAGCGCGCGACGCGCTCAACCGCACCCCGCGCGAGATCGCGGTGATGCGCGGCTTCGTCGACGTCGCCCACGAGTACGTCCCGTCGCCCTCGGGCGTGTCCATGGCCCGGTTCCTGCGCGATCGCGGGTAGCCCGCGCCCGACCGGGCCCCCGCCGCTTGCAGCGCCCCCGGTCGGGGGCCTAGAGTCCGCCTGCAGCGGCTGCAGCACGCCGCCTGTGCCAGGGAGCCGCGCCGCCGGGGTGAGCGCGACATGGCGACATCGCGTCAGGGAGCGGGACATGAAGATGGAATGCCGCACGCGCTGGTGCGCGCTGCTGCTGTGGCTCGCGCCCGCCGCCGTGCAGGCATCAGGCGGCGTAGCCGACATCCGCGAGCAGGTCGAGGCGGTCATGCTGGTGACCGGACGGGTCACCATCACACTCGAGGGCACAGTCAGCGACTGGACCATCGACCAGCGCGAGAAGCTGCCGCCAGCGGTGGCGAAGGTCATCGATGCCGCCGCGCCGGGCTGGCGTTTCGAGCCGATCATGGTCGAGGGCAAGCCGGTACACGGCAATGCCCGGATGAGCCTGCTGATGGTGGCCGAGCGGATCGACGACCGGCGGTTCCGGGTGGCGATACGCAGCGGCCACTTCGGACGGGAGGCGGTCCTGGTCGAAGCGAGCTATTCCGACGCGCGGCCCGGCACCGCCACGCAGGACGCGGGCGACCAGCTGACAGCGATCGATCTGAAACCGCCGATCTATCCGGCGCAAGCGCGCTATGCCGGCATCCAGGGCGTGGTCTACGTCGTTGTGCGGGTGGACCGGACCGGCCGGGTGCAGGACGCGGTCGTAGAGCTTGTGAACCTCAGGGTGCTGGGGAGCGGGCGGGAGATGGCGCAGGCGCGGGAACTGCTGGCCGGGTCGACCTTGGCGGGCGCACGCAAGTGGACCTTCAAACCGCCGACCCGGGGCGAGTGGGTGGACCAGGAGTACTGGTCGGCCAGGGTGCCGGTCGACTACAGGTTCGTCGACGACGGCAAAGCCCGCTACGGGCAGTGGGAGTCCTACGTGCCCGGCCCGCGCAGTCCGATCCCCTGGCAGATGGAGAGCCTGGAAGGCTTCGAGATCGCCCCCGAAGCGCTGGTGGCCGGCGTGGTCCACCAGATCGGAACCGGGGTGAAGCTGCTGGGGCCGCTGGAAGGGGGCTGAGCGCTCCCGAGCCTGGCCGGGTGCCAGGGGCCGCGACATCGGCGATACCCGCGTCATTACGAGGAAACAGGACCGGAACAAGGACGATGAGAACTTTCCAGGCTTTGCCAGCGCTGTGGCTGGCACTCATGCTCGCCTGCCTGGCGCCGTATGCGGACGCCCGGAACGCCAAGGCGGCGCGCAGGCAGCTTGAAGGCAGCATGCTGGTGACCGGCCGGGTGACGGTCACCGACGCCGGCACCGTCGCTGGATGGACGATCGACCGGCCCGAGGACCTGCCGCCCGAGGTGGTGGGCGTAATCGAGGCATCCGCGCCCCGGTGGCGGTTCGAACCCATCCTCGTCGATGGCAGCCCCGTACATGGCAGTGCGCGGATGAGCCTGCGGATGGTGGCCGAGCGCCTCGACCAAGAACGCTTCCGCGTTTCCATCCGCGACGGCTATTTCGGTCGCGAGGCCGTGCGGATGGCGCGGCGGGTCGACGGCGTGCCAGAAGCGTTCGCGGACAGGGCGCCGGCCGACCGGGTGAGCACGGCGCGGATGACCGCTCCCAGCTATCCGCAGCAGGCTCTGCAGGCGGGAGTGACCGGCATCGTCTATCTCGTCCTGCGCGTCGGACCTTCGGGACAAGTGGTGGATGCCGCGGCTGAGCAGGTCAACCTGCGGGTGGTAGGCGTGGAACGCGAGATGGTCCGGATGCGGGAGATGCTGGCCCGGTCGGCGCTGGCCGCCGCGCGCCAATGGCAGTTCGATCCACCAGCAGGGGAAGAGTCCGGTGCAGAGCCGTTCCGGTCGGTGCGGGTACCTGTCGACTATTCCATCTCCGGCGGCGAACGCTCGGGGTATGGGCAATGGCAGGTGTACGTGCCCGGGCCGCGCCAGCCGGTGCCGTGGCTGATGGACAGCATCGAGGGTGCGGGCGTCGCGCCGGACGCCCTGGTGGCGGGCGAGGTGCACCAGGTAGGAATGGGGCTCAGGCTGCTGGGACCACTGGAAGGCGGCTGAGTGCAGGTGCCAGTGGGCTAGACGAGCCGCGGCGATCGGCTGGTGCAGGCGGACGTGGGAGTTTCTGGTGTCCTCGAACTTGCCGGATCACCCTGTCCCTCGGGCTGCTGCTCGACCAGGGCGGTGGCGATGATGGTCGGCCGCCTTCCACATCGCCTACGAGTACGTCCTGTCAGCGCCGGACGCGTGTCCATGCCCCGGTTCCAGAGCGATCGGCGTGGCGCCCGCTGGCCGGGTCTGCTTCACGTCTGCGAGTCGGCCAGTGCCGGGCAGACGCGGCCGCCCACCCCGGGCGGACGACGAGGCGAGTCGCGATGCGCTCGCCGCTGGCGGGATCTATACCGGGGCGCGCGACGCCGGTTGCTGCCGCCGCTGCATTCGGGCTGGCCCGGGCGTCGCACGCAGCGCCGCAGGCAGGAAAAAAGCGCCGGTTGCCCGGCGCTTTCTTCGTGGTGCCTCGCGACGGCTCAGCGCTTCATCGAAGCGAAGAACTCGTCGTTGGACTTGGTCTGCTTCATCTTGTCGAGCAGGAATTCCATCGCCGCGATCTCGTCCATCGGATGCAGCAGCTTGCGCAGGATCCAGATGCGCTGCAGCAGGTCCGGCTCGATCAGCAGGTCCTCGCGGCGGGTGCCCGACAGGTTGACCGCGATGGCCGGGTAGACGCGCTTCTCGGCGATGCGGCGGTCCAGGTGCACTTCGGAGTTGCCGGTGCCCTTGAACTCCTCGTAGATCACCTTGTCCATCGCGCTGCCGGTGTCGACCAGGGCGGTGGCGATGATGGTCAGGCTGCCGCCTTCCTCGACGTTGCGCGCCGCGCCGAAGAAGCGTTTCGGGCGGTGCAGGGCGTTGGCGTCGACACCGCCGGTGAGCACCTTGCCCGAGGACGGCACCACGTTGTTGTAGGCGCGCGCCAGGCGGGTGATCGAGTCGAGCATGATCACCACGTCCTTCTTGTGCTCGACCAGGCGCTTGGCGCGCTCGATCACCATCTCGGCGACCTGCACGTGGCGCGCGGCCGGCTCGTCGAAGGTCGAGCTGACCACTTCGCCGCGCACGGTGCGCTGCATCTCGGTGACTTCTTCAGGACGCTCGTCCACCAGCAGCACGATCAGGTGCACGTCCGGGTGGTTGGTCGTGATGGCGGTGGCGATCTGCTGCATCATGATCGTCTTGCCCGCCTTGGGCGGCGACACGATCAGCGCGCGCTGGCCCTTGCCCTGCGGCGCCATCAGGTCGAGGATGCGGCCGGCGATGTCTTCCGACGACCCGTTGCCGCGCTCCAGGGTGAAGCGGCGGCGCGGGAACAGCGGGGTCAGGTTCTCGAACAGCACCTTGTTCTTCGACGCTTCCAGCGGCTCGCCGTTGATCGTGTCGATGGTCGACAGCGCGAAGTAGCGCTCGCCATCCTTCGGCCAGCGGATGCGGCCGGCCAGGTGGTCGCCGGTGCGCAGGTTGAAGCGGCGGATCTGGCTGGGGCTGATGTAGACGTCGTCCGGGCCGGCCAGGTAGCTGGCCTCGGCGGCGCGCAGGAAGCCGAAGCCGTCCGGCAGGATTTCCAGCACGCCGTCGGCGGCGACGCCTTCACCGTGGCGGGTCAGCACCTTCAACAGGGCGAAGATCACGTCCTGCTTGCGGGCGCGGGCGACGCCTTCCTGGATGTTCAGCTGCTCGGCGATGTCCAGCAGCTTGGGCGCAGGCATGCGCTTGAGGTCGCCCAGCGAGTACTGCGGGAAACCCTCCGGCACGTTCGGCATCGCACGCGGAACGAATGGCTCCTGGCCGCCGCCGTTGCCGTCCTGCGGCATGCCGTCGTGGCCCTGGCGGTCGCGCTCCCGGTTGCGATCGCGGCGGTTGCGGAAGCGGTCGCGGCGGTTGTTGCCGAAGCGGTTGCCGTCGCGGTCGCCACCTTCATGCTGTTGGCCGCCCTGCGCCTGCGCGCCGGCGTTCTCGCTGGCGCCCTGGGACGGTGACGGGGCGGTGGGTGCCGGGGGCGCCTCGGGGGCCGCGGCGCGTTCGGCGACCGGCGGCAGCGGAAGCTGCGGCGCGGGATCGGCCGCGCGCTCGGCGGGGGCGGCGGTATCGGCGGCGGGAGTCTTGGGGGCGCGGGTCTTGCGCACGCGCTTCTCGGCGGGGGCGCCGGTTTCGTTGCTGCTGTCGGACAAGTTGCGAATCCTCGCTAGGTGGCGAGCGCCGGCGTTGCGGCGGCGGGTGAGTAAAAGGAGACGGGGGCTTCAGATGGGTGCGGCGCATCCCCTGCGCCGGAATTCGGGTTCGACACTATCACCGGGCCTGGGTGGCGGCAAGCCGGGCCGCCACGGCGGGTTCAAGCGGATTCAGCCAGCGCGCCCCGCCCTGCGGGGCGCCAGCGGTTCAGGCGGCCTGGGAGCCCAGGGCCTTGTCGATCATCTGGGTCAGCTGGCCCTTGCCGACGGCGCCGATCTGGGTGGCCTGGATCTGGCCGTCCTTGAACAACAGCAGCATCGGGATGGACCGCACGTGGTACTTGATGGCGGTGGCGCGGTTCTCGTCCACGTTGACCTTGGCGACCTTCAGCTTGCCGCCGTAGGTCTCGGCCAGTTCGTCCAGGACCGGCGAAATCATCTTGCAGGGGCCGCACCATTCGGCCCAGAAGTCCACCAGCACCGGCTCGCCGGACTGCAGCACGGCGGCGTCGAAATCGGCATCGCCGACGTGGGTCACTTTGTCGCTCACGGGGATCTCCTGCGGGGTCCGCGAACGGGCGCGGACGGGTTCGGGCCGGGACGGCCTCCACGATTGGGGTAAACTGGGGCGTTCCGCGACCTTTTCAAGGTTACCCAGGTGGTCGCGCAACCCGGCACAGGGGGCGCAGTGTGCGACGCCGGTTCGGCCGATGCAAGCACACCCACCGCATTCACACGACACGCGCGCGGAACACAGCGACGCAAAAGAAGAAGGCATGAGCGACAAACCGTTAACCGACATCACGTTCTCCTCGTTCGACCTGCATCCGGCGCTGCTCGCCGGGCTGGAAGGCGCAGGTTTCTCCCGCTGCACGCCGATCCAGGCGATGACGTTGCCGGTCGCCCTGGCGGGGCGCGATGTCGCCGGCCAGGCGCAGACCGGCACCGGCAAGACGCTGGCGTTCCTTGTGGCGGTGATGAACCGCCTGCTGAGTCGCCCGGCGCTGGCCGAGCGCAAGCCCGAGGATCCGCGCGCGCTGATCCTGGCGCCCACGCGCGAACTGGCCATCCAGATCCACAAGGACGCGGTGAAGTTCGGCGCCGACCTGGGTCTGCGCTTCGCCCTGGTCTACGGCGGCGTGGACTACGACAAGCAGCGCGAACTGCTGCAGAAGGGCGTGGACGTCATCATCGCCACGCCCGGCCGGCTGATCGACTACGTCAAGCAGCACAAGGTGGTCAGCCTGCACGCCTGCGAGGTGTGCGTGCTGGACGAAGCCGACCGCATGTTCGACCTGGGCTTCATCAAGGACATCCGTTTCCTGCTGCGGCGCATGCCCGAGCGCACCACCCGGCAGACGCTGCTGTTCTCGGCCACCCTCTCGCACCGCGTGCTGGAACTGGCCTACGAGCACATGAACGAGCCGGAGAAGCTCGTCGTCGAGACCGAGTTCATCACCGCGGCCAAGGTGCGGCAGAAGCTGTACTACCCGGCCGACGAGGAGAAGATCCCGCTGCTGATCGGCCTGCTGTCGCGCAGCGAGGGCGCGCGCACCATGGTGTTCGTCAACACCAAGGCGTTCGTCGAACGCGTGGCGCGCGCGCTGGAGCGCGCCGGCTACCGCGTCGGCGTGCTGTCCGGCGACGTGCCGCAGAAGAAGCGCGAGTCGTTGCTGAAGAAGTTCCAGGCCGGCCAGCTGGAACTGCTGGTGGCCACCGACGTGGCCGCGCGCGGCCTGCATATCGATGGCGTGTCGCACGTGTTCAACTTCGACCTGCCGTTCGATGCCGAGGACTACGTGCACCGCATCGGCCGCACCGCGCGCCTGGGCGCCGAGGGCGATGCGATCAGCTTCGCGTGCGAGCGCTATGCGATGTCGCTGCCCGACATCGAGTCCTATATCGAGCAGAAGATCCCGTCCGAGCCGGTCACCGCGGAACTGCTGACGGCGCTGCCGCGTCCGGAGCGTCCGAAGCCGGTGGCAGGCGAGGGCGATGACGAAGAAGAAAGCATCGGCCAGATCTTCCGCGAGGCGCGCGAACAGAAGGCCGCCGACGAAGAACGCCGTGGGGGTGGCCGCAAGCCCGGTAGCGCCGGCGGCGCCGGTCGTCGCGACGGTACCCGCCGCGACGGTCCGCGTTCGGCCGACGGCAAGC
>JAEYXQ010000152.1 GCA_023431205.1 Pseudomonadota bacterium
GGGTAATCCGCTCCCGGCGGATTTCCTCGATCACTCGGCGCTCCAGCCCCTTGAGCAGGGCGACGCGGGTATCGAGCGCCTGCGCGAAATCCAGCTCCCCGCGCATTGCCCGATCGGTGATCTCGGCCACCTGCGGCTTGATCTCCAGTTCATCGGCGAGTTCGTCGATGCACTCCTGCTCGATCATGGTGGAATCCATGTCGGCGATCAGCAACTGCTTGCGGCGGCCCTCCGTCGGCACCAGCGCGGCGTCGATCGGCCGCTCGCCGATGATGGCGCGGGCGCTCGCCAGGGCATCGGTTGACTTCGGCTCGACGATCTCGCAGGCAATGTCGGGGTTCAGCCAGTTGAGTTCACCACCGACGGCGTCGGCCACTTCGGTGGCGATGGCGGTGTCGAGCTCAGGCTCGGCTGGGTTCGCGATGAGGCAAAGGACCGGCATGGCAACCAATTCTGGAGGGGATGCGACAGGGACGCGACGGGCCGTCCTGATAGCGGGTCCCACCGCCAGCGGCAAGTCGGCGCTCGCCCTCCGGCGCGCCCGCGACGAGGGCGCGGTGATCGTCAACGCCGATGCCATGCAGGTTTACGATACGCTGCAGATTCTCACGGCTCGCCCCTCTGCCGGTGACGTTTCCCAAGCCGATCATCGCCTTTATGGCACGGTTCTGGCCGCGGTGCGGTTCTCCACCGGCATGTGGCTGGAGGCGGTGAGGGCCGTCATTTCCGCCACCACCGAAACGCTGATTTTCGTTGGCGGCACGGGGCTTTACTTCGACGCGCTCCTGAACGGCTTCGCCGACGTGCCCCAGGTGCCCGAAGCCGTCACGCTTCAAGTTCAACAAGAGATTCAAGGCCTTGACGGCGCTGCCAGGCTGGCACTGCTCCGGCGAGAAGATCCGGAAGCCGCCGCCCGCCTCGGCGTCGCCGATCCGCAGCGTCTGGTGCGGGCACTGGCGGTGAAACGCGCCACCGGCCGCCCGCTGTCGAGCTTCCAGAACGCCCCGCAATCCGGGCTTCTCGAGGGCTGGCAGGTCGAGCGGCTGGTGCTCGATCCCGACCGCCAGGTGCTGCGCGACCGCATCGCCCGCCGGTTCGAAACCATGATGGACGTGGGCGCCGTCGAGGAAGTCGAGGCGTTGCGCCGGCTCGCGCTCGACCCCCGCCTGCCGGTGATGAAGGCCATCGGCGTACCCGAAATCAGCGACTGGCTGGACGGCCGCATCGGCCGCGACGAGGCGGTGCGGCTCGCGACCATCGCCACGCAGCAATACGCCAAGCGCCAGCGCACCTGGTTCCGCAACCGGTTCGCCGACTGGCCGCGCCTCGATCCGCTTTAGCGCGGACGCAGCAGCCCGAGCCGTTTGCGCATGGCGAAGCGGCTGACCAGCAGCAGGGCCACGAAGGCAAGGCCGCAGGCCAGCCCGATCCAGATGCCGGTGCCGCGCCAGCCCACCACCAGTCCCAGCACATAGGCGATCGGCAGGCCGACCAGCCAGTAGCCGAAAATCGCCATGACCATCGGCACGGTGGTGTCGCTCAGTCCGCGCAGGGCATGGGCCGCAACCACCTGGGCGCCGTCCACCAGCTGGAAAATGCCGGCGATGGCGAGGAACGAAGCGGCAAGCACCAGCGCCCCCTGGTTCTCCGGCACGGTGGGGTCGAGGAACAGCGACACGATGGCAGGGCCGAACAACAGAAAGGTGAGAGCCGAGACGGCCATGAACCCGGTGCCGAGCGCAAAGGCAGTCCAGCCGGCGAGGCGGATGCCCTCGTTGTCCTGCCGCCCATAGGCGATGCCGACGCGCACGGTTGCGGCGATGCCGAGGCCGAGTGGCACCATGAAGGCGAGCGAAGCACACTGCAGCGCCACGGCGTGCGCGGCGACCTCGTCGGTGCCGAGCCGCCCCATCAGCAGTGCGGCAGCGGTAAACAGGCCGACTTCGGCCAGCACCGTCAGCCCGATCGGTGTGCCGACGCGGAAGATCTCCCGGAAGCGCGGCCAGTCAGGCTTCCAGAACCGAATCAGGATGTTGAAGCGGCGGAAGCGCCGGTGCCGCAGCACATAGGCGAGGAACAGGCCGAACATGACGATGTTGGTGCAGACCGTGGCAATGGCGGCGCCGCGCAGCTCCAGCCGCGGCAGGCCGAAGGGTCCGAACATCAAGAGATAGTTGCCGATGGCGTTGGCGATCAGGCCTCCGACGGTGATCACCAGGATGACCCGCGTCGCATCGAAAGACGAGAGCAGCGAGCGCAGCACGATCACGCCCAGGGCCGGCAGCAGCATCAGCACGGCGATCTGGATGTATTCCTCGGCCCGCGCCGTCAGCGCCGGGTCCTGGCCAAGCAGGGCGAACACCGGGCGGATCTGCAAGATGACCGGCGTCAGCAGCACGGCCATCAGGATGGCCGCCCAAAAACCCTGTCGCACGATGCGGCGCACGGCGCGGATGTTGCGGGCCCCGCGCGCCTGGGCGGCGAGCGGGGCAACCGCACCGGCGATGCCCACGCCGAGCAGGAAGAACGGCATCATGAACGTCGTTGCCAGCGTGCCCGAGGCCAGTGCCTCCGGGCCCAGCCAGCCCATCATCACCACGTCGGTTGCCTGCAGGGCGTTCTGTGCCACCTGCGCGACCACCAGCGGCCACGCCAGCGTGAAGGTGGCGCGGAGTTCGGCAGCCCAGGGTGCAAAGCGGCCGCTTGCCCGCGGCGTGGGCGATTCGGCCTCGTCGATGGTCATGATGCTTGTCCTACTCGCGGCAGGTGCTCTAGACCAAAGCCGCCACCGACGGAAGTGCCGGGACCACACGGAAGGACCACCCCCAGATGCGCGACAACCTGTTCGGCCGGTGCCTCGTGGCCCTGGCGGGTCTGCTTGGTGCCGCCGGTGTCGCCTCGGCCGCCGGAGCTTCGCACGGCGAAACCGGCAGGCTCCTCGGCTCGATCGCCACCATCGCTCTTGCCCATGCGCCGGTCCTGCTGGCACTCGGGCTGCTCTCACCCTCCGGCCGCGTGATGCGGGGGTCTGCACTGGGTCTGTCCGCCGGTACTCTGCTGTTCGTGCTGGACCTTGCGGTGCGCCAATGGCTGGGGCAGGCGCTGTTCCCCGGCGCCGCCCCGCTTGGCGGCGGGCTCATGGTTCTGGGCTGGCTCGGTGTGGCCGTAGCGGCGCTGTTCCGCAGTTCGTTCAATTTTCGTTAAACACCGCGGGAACCGAACCGCGCACAGCCGCATTCTGGCCTCCGATATTTCTCGGAGGGTTTTTCATGCACAAGTTCATCATCATCGCCGCAACCGCTCTTTCGATGGCCGCCTGCACGTCCACCCAGCAGGGTGCCGCCATCGGCGCTGCTGGCGGTGCTGTGGTTGGTGCTGCCACCACCGGCAATGTGGTTGGTACGGCGGTGGGTGCCGGCATCGGTGCCGTTGCCGGCGCTGCCGCGGGCAACCTGCTCGGCCGCTACGGGGACAGCAATGATCGCTGCGTGTACGAGCGCCCGAACGGCACACGCTACGTCGACACCTGCCCGCGCGGCTAACGCATTCGAGGTTGCAGCATCGCCCCATGCTGCCACGCGCCCTGCGGCGCCCTGCACCCAGTCCGGAGTCCCTCCTGGACTGGGTGCCATTAGTTTGTGTGCTGTCGACTCCATCGGAGCGCTGCGCTAGAGAGCGCCGTCACCAAAGGGGCCTTTGAACATGCTGCGTGATCTTCTCCGCCACTGGAGCCCCCGCGTCGAGACCACCGGCGATTTCCGCCAGGCCGGCGCCTTGCCCTACGCCATCGTCGAAGGACGGCTGGCGATCCTGCTGATTACCTCCCGCCGCACCGGCCGCTGGATCTTCCCCAAGGGCGCGATCGAAGATGGGCTCACCCCCTGGGAAAGCGCCGCCGAGGAAGCGCGCGAGGAAGCCGGCGTCATCGGCGAGGTCGGCACCACGCCCATCGGCAGCTACCGCGCCGGGGCAGGGGCCATGGGCTCGGTGCTGGTCGACGTCGACATCTACCCGCTCCGGGTCGAGCAGCAGCTCGACGAGTGGAAGGAAAAGGGCCAGCGGCTCCGTCACTGGACAGTGCTAGGCGAGGCCAGGCGGCTCCTCGCCGACCGGGCACTGATCAATATTGCCAACCGGCTGAGCGCCGAAGTGACCCCGCCCCGTCAGGGCAGCAGCAGTCCCAGCACCAGGTAGAGCAGCGCGGCGAGGATCGCCGAGAGCGGCACCGTCACCACCCAGGCCGCGGCAATGCTCAGCACGTGCTGGCGTCGCACCAGCCGACGGCGGGCGAGCTTGCGTTCGCTCGACAGCGCCTCTTCCGGGGTCGCGTTCAGCATCTCCGGATCAACGAACCGCGCATGCACCGGAACGGCGACGTTGATCATGTCGCGCTGCGACTGGAATTCGCGCAGGAAGCCGACACCGAACACGGCTCCCACTGCGATATGAGTGGACGACACCGGCAGCCCCAGAGCCGAAGCGGCCAGCACCGTCACCGCTGCCGATAGCGCCACGCAATAGGCGCGGATCTCGTTGAGCTTGGTGATCTGCTCGCCGACGGTGCGGATCAGCCGGGGCCCGAACAGCGCCAGGCCGAGCGCGATGCCAATGGCGCCGATCGCCAGCACCCAGAAGGGCAGGCTGATCCCGCCGGTCTCGCTGTGCCCCGACTGAATGGCGGTCACGATCGCCGCGAACGGGCCCACCGCATTGGCCACGTCATTGGCGCCGTGCGCGAACGACAGCAGCGCTGCCGCGATCACCAGGGGGAAGCGGAACAGCGTGGCGACATGCTTCTTGCGATTTTCAAGGTGCATCGACTGCTGGCGCACCAGCGGCATGGTGACGATCCAGCCCAGCGCGGTGAACGCAACTCCGATGAACAGCGTCATCGCTACGCTCGGCGCCCAGATGCGGCTCAACCCCTTGGTGGCCATATACATGGCAAAGATGCCGGTCATCGCCGCCACCAGGATCGGCACCCACACCCGCGCCGCCGAAATCTTGTCGATGCGGGAAGTGATGGTGCGGTGGATCACCGCCAAGATCACCGCGGCGAAGATGCCACCGAGGGCCGGCGAGATCACCCAGCTTGCAGCAATGGCGCCGATCATCGGCCAGGCGACGATTCCCACCCCGCCGGCAGCAATGCCGGCTCCGACCACACCGCCCACCACCGCATGGGTGGTGGAGACGGGAGCTCCGAGATAGGTGGCGAGGTTCACCCACAGGGCGGACGCCAGCAGCGCCGCCATCATCACGGTGATGAACTGGCTGGCGTCCATCGCCGGGCCGGTCAGCAGGTCCCGGGCCACGGTGTTCACCACGTCGCCGCCGGCCAGCAGTGCTCCGGCCGCCTCGAAGACGGCCGCGATGATCAGCGCACCGGTCATGGTCAGGGCGCGCGAGCCCACCGCCGGGCCCATATTGTTGGCGACGTCGTTGGCGCCGACATTGAGGGCCATGTATCCTGCGATAACCGCAGCGATGACCACCAGGTAGCTGCCCGGTCCGTCGAGCACGGAACTGGCCCACACCGCGGCCGCCAGCAGGAAGACAAGGGCAATACCCGGCGCTGCCAGTCTGCGGGCGAGATCGCTTGTGGCGTTCTCGAGGCCTGAAACCCGCTGCAGATCCTTGTCGAGTGCGCTTTTGGTCATGTCACTGAGCTGTCACCAATGGTGCGAAGGCCATACCCAGCGGAAGCGCGAATGACCACCAGTTTGTTGCGTTCTGTGCAGCGACATTGTGGGCAAGGGTTGACAGCGGTCGTCCGCGAACCGTATTCAAACGTCCTGAAATTCAGGAGAGGTCCCGTGCGGGCACTTATTCTCGTAGTACGCAGGCGCATCGGCAACGTGGGGTAAAACCCCGCGCGACAGCTGGTGCGCCGAAAACAGGTCCCGAACGGGGCCTTTTTTATTGCCCGCTGATCGGCGCTACGAGAAACGGGCTTCTGAAGACCAAGGGAAGGGTACAGGCAAATGGCCGAGAAGATGACCGGCGCCGAGATGGTGATCCAGGCACTCACCGATCAGGGGGTGGAGCATATCTTCGGATATCCGGGCGGCGCGGCACTGCCCATCTATGACGCGATGTTCCAGCAGGATTTCGTTCAGCACATCCTGGTGCGGCACGAGCAGGGCGCCACCCACATGGCCGAGGGCTATGCCCGCTCCACCGGCAAGCCCGGCGTGGTGCTGGTGACCTCCGGCCCCGGCGCCACCAACGCCGTCACCGGCCTCACCGACGCGCTGATGGACTCGATCCCGCTGGTCTGCATCACCGCCCAGGTGCCGACCACGCTGATCGGCACCGATGGCTTTCAGGAATGCGACACCGTTGGCATCACCCGCTCCTGCACCAAGCACAACTACCTGGTCAAGAACGTCGCCGACCTGCCGCGCGTGCTGCACGAGGCCTTCCACATCGCAACCTCCGGCCGCCCCGGCCCGGTGGTGATCGACATCCCCAAGGACGTGCAGTTCGCCGTCGGCGAATACTACAAGCCGGAAACGGCCTCGCTCCGCCACCAGTCCTACCGCCCGAAGGTGGATGGCGACCTGCAGGCGATCGAAGCGGCCGTCGACCTGATGCTGCGCGCCGAGCGACCGGTGTTCTATACCGGCGGCGGCGTGATCAATGCCGGCCCGGAAGCGTCGGAGAATTTGCGCGAACTGGCCGAACTCACCGGCTTCCCGGTCACCTCCACCTTGATGGGCCTGGGCGCCTTCCCCGCGTCCAATCCGCAATGGCTCGGAATGCTCGGCATGCACGGCAGCTACGAAGCCAATCTCGCCATGCATGACTGCGACGTCATGATCAATATCGGCGCCCGCTTCGATGACCGCATCACCGGCCGCATCGATGCCTTCTCGCCCCATAGCCGCAAGATCCACGTCGATATCGATCCGAGCTCAATCAACAAGATCATCCGCGTCGACATCCCGGTCGTGGGCGACTGCAACCGCGTGCTCGAGGAGATGATCCGCATCTGGCGCTCGCGCACCAACGAGCCGCGCACCGAAGCCATCGCGCCGTGGTGGAAGCAGATCGAGAAGTGGCGCGCTGTCGGCTCGTTCAACTTCAAGAACTCCGACACCGTGATCAAGCCGCAATGGGCGATCCAGCGGCTCTACGAAGCCACCCGCAAGCAGGACAAGGACGTCTTCATCACCACCGAAGTGGGCCAGCACCAGATGTGGGCGGCGCAGCACTTCCACTTCGACAAGCCCAATCGCTGGATGACCTCCGGCGGTCTCGGCACCATGGGCTATGGCCTGCCCGCCGCCGTCGGCGTGCAGGTGGCGCATCCCGACGCGCTGGTCATCGATATCGCCGGCGAGGCAAGCGTCCAGATGACCATGCAGGAACTGTCGACTGCGGTGCAGTACCGACTGCCGATCAAGATCTTCATTCTCAACAACGAGCGCATGGGCATGGTCCGGCAGTGGCAGGATCTCCTGCACGGCTCGCGCTATGCCCATTCCTATTCGGAATCGCTGCCCGATTTCGTCAAGCTCGCCGAGGCCTATGGCGCCAAGGGCATCAAGTGCGACAACCCCGCCGAGCTCGATGCCGCCATCGCCGAGATGCTCGACTATGACGGTCCGGTGCTGTTCGACGTCCTGGTCGAAAAGGACGAGAACTGCCTGCCGATGATCCCGTCGGGCAAGCCGCACAACGAGATCATCCTGCCCGATACGGCCAATATCGGCTCCATCATCGATGAGAAGGGACGCGCTTTGGTGTGAGAACCCCCTCATCCGGCGCTGCGCGCCACCCTCTCCCACGAGGGGAGAAGGGAGACGCAGAGTCGGCGATGCTCTCGGTGCCCCCCTCTCCCCTCGTGGGAGAGGGTGCCCGAAGGGCGGGTGAGGGGTCTTCCACCGCGCTGGAGAAACACAAATGAACGCACATCTGCAGCCCACCGGCTCCGCCTACTTCATCGCTCCGGAAACCCAGCAGACCGAGCGCCACACGCTTTCGGTGCTGGTCGACAACGAGCCCGGCATCCTGGCCCGTGTCGTCAGCCTGTTCTCGGCTCGCGGCTACAACATCGAAAGCCTGACCGTCAGCGAGACCGAACACGGCCGGCGACTTAGTCGCATCACCGTGGTGGTTATTGCCACCCCCAAGACGCTGGTGCAGATCAAGCTGCAGCTCGAGCGGCTGGTGCCGGTGCATCGCGTGCACGACCTCACCGCCGAGGGCAACTATGTCGAGCGCGAGCTGGCGCTGATCAAGGTGCGGGGCTCGGGCGAGCACCGGGCCGAGACCCTGCGCCTTGCCGACGCCTTCCGCGCCCACATCATCGACGCCACGGTGGAAAGCTTCGTCTTCGAAGTGACCGGCAAGCCCGAAAAGATCGACAGCTTCATCGGCCTGATGTCACCGCTCGGTCTGGTGGAAGTGGTCCGCACCGGCCTCGCCGCCATCGGCCGCGGCCCGGAGAGCATGTAGCACACGCCGCCACGCCTAGGGTCGCGTGGCGGTGAACTCGCCTTGTGCCGTGGTGATGCCCAGGTCGCCCCCGGCGTCATCGAGCGCCCGCACCGTCCACTCATAGGTGTGGGTGCCGCGGATGGGGCAGGGGCCGACATACTTGAAGCTGTCGGCGGCAATCGCCGCCTCGCCGTGGTAGTCCAGCGCCTTGCCGCCGTGCTGGATGTCGGCCGTCAGGTCGTGCAGCCGGAAGTCGAGCACCGCCGTGCCATCGGGCACACCGCCCAGCCGAAACTCCGGGCTGGGCGTGATCCGCAACGACCCACCGGCGCAGGGCCGCACATTGGAAAAATCGAAATCCACCTCGAACGCCGTCGCCGGCGTTACGGCGAGCACGGCCGCCGCGGCCGCGGCAAGCAGATGCAGTGTCATGTGTCGGTCCTCCCGCGGGCATTAGTTGTATCGACACCGGTGAGTGTCAATTCCCGGCGACACCCCCCCCTGGGTGTCGCCGTCAACGAGGCCCGGTGTTCTGCCCTCCCTCCCCTTGGGGGGAGGGCCGGGGAGGGGGTGGTGGGGCTCCTGCCCTGAACCACGACCCCCACCCCCTCCCCTCAAGGGGGAGGGGGCACTCCCACGACCCCATCGCCTCAAAATCTATCCCGCTTATCCCCACCCCCACCAACCCGCAGTATCTTCCCCTCATCTGCCCGCCAGAGCGCGATCATGACGAGTGATGAGCGGGACGACAGTCGGGGGAGCATGGGTCGCCAGGCTCCGGCATGAATGCTGACCACCAGCCACGGCGGGTGCGATTCCCCGGGCGCGGAGCCCGTTCAAGGATCGTGGCCTCAGACCGAAAGTCCGAAAGGGCCGGCTGCTCGATGCGTGTGCGAAATCCCGGCGTGGTGGCGAGACCGGCGTCTCACTTCCTTACGTACTCACCGAGACTCCGGTCTCGCCGCCACCGCTCAGCCTGATCCGGGTCGCGCCGGAGGCATCAGCGTGCCTTCTCGCACGCATCAAAAGGTTCGATTGGGCGATGGGCCCCTGCGGTGCTATGGCATCGCCGAGCAAGGAATTCGGCCATGACCCTATTGTCCGTCAATCTCAATGCCGTGGCGCAGCTGCGCAACCGTCGCGACCTGCCGTGGCCCAGCGTCACCGGCATTGCCCGCCTTGTCCTCGACGCCGGTGCTGCCGGGATCACCGTTCACCCGCGCCCCGACGAGCGGCATATTCGTCGCACCGACGTGTTCGAACTGGCCGAGGTGCTGCGCGACTATCCCGGCCGGGAGTTCAACGTCGAGGGCTATCCGAGCGAGGATTTTCTGGCGCTGGTCGGGGAGGTGCGTCCGCACCAGGTGACGCTGGTGCCCGACCATCCGAGCCAGGCCACGTCCGACCATGGCTGGGATTTCGTGGCGCAGGCGGATCTGCTGCGACAGGTCACGGGGCGGTTGCACGATCAGGGTGCCCGCGTGTCGCTGTTTGCCGATCCCGATGCCGGTGAAACAGGTGCGAACGCGGCCCGGGCTACCGGCGCCGACCGGCTCGAACTGTTCACCGGCCCATATGGCGCGTGCTTCGATGATCCGGCGCGGGCCGAGCAGGAGCTTGCGTCGCTTGCCGCCACGGCCAGGGCCGCTGCTGCCCTAGGGCTCGGCCTCAATGCCGGCCACGACCTGACACTGGACAACCTGCCGGCATTCCAGCGTGCCGTTCCCGGCGTCGCCGAGGTGTCCATCGGCCATGGGATCACGGCCGATGCGCTGATCATGGGCTTCGCCGAGGCAATCCGTCGCTACGAAGCGGTGCTGGTCTGAGGCTCAGTTGGTGAAGGTGAACACCGCCAGCTCGCACACATTGTTGCCGCCCGAGACGACCTCTTCGCCATCCTCGAAGACGGCGAGGAAGTCATAGCGGCAATAGCCACTGCCATCATCGATGTCGATCATGACGCTGTGGCCCGCCGGCAGGATGTTGCGGCCGAGGATGTCTTCTTCCCACGAGTTGGTGCCGGTATTCGAGGCATAGAACTCGTAGATGTCGTAGCTCGACTCGTTGACGATGCGGACGCGGCGGTCATAGGCGCTCGCGTCAACGGTGACACCGGCCACCACGGCCAGTGCCAGCAAAGCTGATACCAGTTTCATTTCGGATGTCCCCCAGGCAAGCACACTTGCTTGCCCGCCTTAAGTAAATCACCGCCGAGAGCTTCAACACACCTGTTTACGTGGGGCGGACGACGATTGTATCGCGGGTGGTGAACACTGCGTCCGCGGAACGAACCCCGAGCCGGCGGATTGGCTCTCCGAAAGCCTCGATCACCCCGAAAATCCAGCGTCTGCCAATACTTACATCCGTGTTCCCTGGCTAGGTCCGTGTGACCGGGCGACAGCGGCGTGCCTCCTTGCCGATTTCGGCGGCAGGCACATATATCGCCTCAGTTACGATTTGTTACCAAGGAGGGCATTATGTCCAAACTGAAGATCGCCGTCATCATTTCGTCCACTCGCGACGCCCGCTTCGGCGAGAAGCCAGCCCAGTGGATCCTCGAAAAGGCCAAGGAGCGTTCCGAGCTCGACGTCGAGCTCGTCGACCTGCGCGACTTCGACCTGCCGTTCTTCAACGAGGCTGCCTCCAACCTGTGGATGCCCTCCCAGGATCCGAAGGCTGTCGCCTGGCAGAACAAGATCAGCGAGTTCGACGGCTACATCTTCGTCGTCGCCGAATACAACCGCTCGATCACCGGCGCCCTGAAGAACGCGCTCGATCAGGCCTACACCAACTGGAACAAGAAGCCGTTCGGCGTTGTCGGCTACGGCACCGTCGGTGCCGCCCGTGCCGTCGAGCACCTGCGCACCATCGGCACCGAGCTGCAGATGGTCTCCACCCGCTCCGCCGTCCACATCGGCAGCGGTGATTTCTTCACCGTCTGGGGTGGCGGCGCCAACCAGCCGATTTCGGCCATCGAAGGCTCGATCGCTCCGTCCGCCAAGGACATGCTGGACCAGCTGGTCTGGTGGGGCAACGCCACCAAGGCGGCTCGCGAGCAGGAGCAGGTTGCCCAGGCAGCCGAATAACAGTTCGACGACCTCCATCGTCGTTTACCGCAGGGGCCGCTTCCGCAAGGGAGCGGCCCTTGCGCATGGATCGCTTGCGGGCGTTTCCGGTTGTGCTGGGAGGGGGGCGGGTGTATAGCCCGCCCGCCTTTGAACAGCGAGAGCCCCAAAGCTCATGACGCACTCGCAAGCGCCCGGCGCTACCGCCGGGACCGTAGCGACCGACCAGGCCAGCCACGCGAAACCGAACTTGCCGATCCTCACCCTGGGGGCGATCGGCGTCGTCTATGGCGATATCGGCACCAGCCCGATCTACGCCTTCCGGCAGGCCATGCATGTGCGGCCCGGCGCCGCCGCCTCGAGCACCGAGATCCTGGGGCTGTTGTCGCTGATCGTCTGGGCGCTGACGCTGACCGTAGCGGTCAAATACGTGTTCTTCGTCACTCGTGCGGACAACAACGGCGAAGGCGGTACGCTCTCGCTGATGGCACTGGCCCGCAAGACCTTCACCAACGCCCCGGTCTGGATCACCGCACTGGGTGTGCTCGGCGCCGCCATGTTCTTCGGCGACGCCATCATCACACCGGCCATATCGGTGCTCTCGGCCGTTGAGGGCGCCGAACTCGTCGCCCCGGGGATGGGACGCTGGGTGGTGCCGATCACGCTCGTGATCATCGTCGGCCTTTTCGCAGTGCAGCGCTTCGGCACGGCGAAGGTGGCGATCGTGTTCGGCCCGATTACGGCTTTCTGGTTTCTGGTGCTCGGCTTCTCCGGGCTGGTTCACATCATCGACTATCCGGCGGTGCTGTGGGCGCTGAATCCCTGGCTCGGCATCGAGTTTCTTGCCACCCATTTCGGCATCGCCTTCGTGGTCATGGGCGCTATATTTCTCGCCGTGACGGGTGCGGAAGCGCTTTATGTCGACCTTGGCCATTTCGGCCGTCGTCCGATCGTCCTCGCCTGGTTCGGCCTCGTGTTCCCCTGTCTGCTGCTCAACTATTTCGGGCAAGGCGCCTACGTGCTCGACGTGGGGGTGGAGAATGTCGCCAGCCCGTTCTTCGAGATGCAACCGGACTGGGCGCTGCTGCCCTTCGTGATCCTCGCCACCATGGCCACGATCATTGCCAGCCAGGCGGTGATCACCGGCACCTACAGCCTCACCCAGCAGGCGATCGCCCTCAACATGCTGCCGCGCATGGTGGTCCAGCACACCTCCGCCACCCAGAGCGGGCAGGTGTACATGCCGCAGATCAACACCATGCTGATGGTTGGCGTGCTGGTGCTGGTGCTGGCCTTCGGCAGCTCGGCGGAACTCGCCCATGCCTACGGCATCGCCGTGTCGGGGGTCATGATCGTCACCCTGGCCCTGCTGGTGGTGGTGATGCGGCGCAATTGGCGCTGGCACCCCCTCGTCGTCGCCCTGTTCGCCGCGGTGTTCATCGTCATCGATGGCGGTTTTCTTGCCGCCAATGCCGCCAAGCTGTTCCAGGGCGGCTGGGTACCCGCCGCGGTAGCGCTCGTGGTGGCGCTGGTCATGTGGAGCTGGATGGCCGGCCGCCGCCGCCTCAGCGAAAAGACCCGCCGCGACGAGGTGCCGTTGCAGTTCCTGGTCGACAACCTCTCCAAGAAGAAGCCCATGGTGGTGCCGGGCACCGCCATATTCCTCACCAGCGACATCGAGGGCGCTCCAACCGCGCTGCTGCACAGCCTCAAGCACTACAAGGTGCTGCACGAGCAGAATGTCATCCTGACCGTGCGCACCTCCTCGTCACCCCGCGTGCCGGACAACGAGAAGGTCACCATCGACGCCTACAACGAGCTGTTCTTCCGCATGGTCATCACCTTCGGCTACATGGAAACGCCGAACGTTCCCAAGGCCATGGCGCTGGCGCGCAAGCTCGGCTGGAAGTTCGACATCATGTCGACGTCGTTCTTCCTGTCGCGCCGCTCGCTGAAGCTCGGACAGAAGCACAACATGCTGACCTACTGGCAGGATCGGCTGTTCACCCGCCTTGCGCGAAACGCCAGCGACGCGACCGAATACTTCCACATCCCCACAGGGCGCGTGGTCGAAATCGGCACCCAGGTGATGCTATAGCCGCGGGGGCTACTTCACCATGTCGGGGCAGACATAGGGCACGGCTGCCACGGTGAAGCGCTGCTCCTGCGTCTCGCTGCCGAGCTTGAGGTTCAGCACCAGCTCCTCATCGGTGAGGCTGGCAATGTCGGCGGCGATGGTTATGCCGTCCTCGTCCCAGCTGATGCTGGTTTCGGAGGTCTGCTCCCACTTCGACAGCCGGTAGGTCTCCCAGCAACTGTCGCTGACCAGCGTTCCGTCCTCGAGGAAGATCTGCATCGGGCCGGGCAGGGCTGGATCGGCGTCTGTCCGCACCCAGACCTTGTTGAGCAGCGGATTGGCGCGCTCAACCTCGTCGGCGACGACCGGCAGGCTGCCCAGCGCGCTGACGCCCCAGGCACCCATCAGGGCAAGGATTGCGGCTTTGGTGTCCATGCTCAGTCTCCCGTTGCGTCGACTTGGTGATCGAGTCGACGCAGAACAAGAGGCACGCCGATCGCGGCGAGAATGCGTGTGATTTATGTCGCTGCAGCAAAACTCCGCAGTCCCAGCGAACGATCGCGCTCCCGCACCCGCTTGGCCTGGTTCGGCCACAGGTCGTAGTCGGAAGCACCGAGCGCGTGCCGGGCATGCACGGCCCAGTTCGGGTCATCGAGGGCTGCACGGGCCAAGGCGACGAAGTCGGCATCTCCGCTTGCGAGAATCTGTTCGGCCTCCTGCGGATCGCCCAGCAGTCCTACCGCCATGGTTGGGATGTCCGCACCATGCTTCACCGCCCGCGAGAACGGCACCTGATATCCCGGTCCGCTCTGGATCTTGGCCTCGGCGAAACCGCCGCTCGAACAATCGATGGCGTCGACGCCGCGCGCCTTCAGCTCACGGGACAGCACCACGCTGTCCTCCGCGGTCCAGCCGCCTTCCGCCCAGTCACTGACGGAGAGGCGAGCCAGCAGCGGCTTGTGTTCGGGCCACACGGCGCGCACCGCCTCGGTGACTTCCAGCACCAGCCGCATGCGGTTCTCGAGGCTGCCGCCATATTCATCGGTCCGCCGGTTGGCCAGTGGGGACAGGAACTGGTTCAGGAGGTAGCCATGCGCCGCGTGGATTTCCACGGTGTCGAAGCCGGCTTGGTCGGCGCGACGGGTCGCCGCGACAAAGGCATCGACGAGGTTCCGGATCCCCGCCTTGTCGAGCGCCACCGGCGTCTGGAAGTGCGGGTTGCCGGGCGCATGCGAGACCGCGCTCGGCCCTACCGGCTGCCAATGCTCGAAGCCAACCAGGGGCTTCTCCTCCTCGGTCTCATCGAAGCCATTGCGCCACGGGATCGGGGTCGAGGCCTTGCGTCCGGCATGCGCCAGCTGGATGCCGGCCGCAGCGCCCTGGGAGTGGAGGAAGTCGACGATCCGGGTCAACGGCGCGATGTGCTCGTCCTTCCACAGGCCGAGATCGCCATAGGAGATGCGGCCCTCCGGCAGCACGCCCGTTGCCTCCAGGATCACCAGCCCGAAACCGCCGATGCCGAAGCGGCCGAGGTGGACGAAATGCCAGTCGTTGGCGAAGCCGTCCTGCGCCGAATACTGGCACATCGGCGCCACGACGGTGCGGTTGCGAAGGGTGAGACCGCGCAGGGTCACCGGCGAAAACAGATCGGTCATGAAACACTCTTGGGTCGAGCCAGGGGAGGCTGACCGAACATGCACATCGTTCTCTCCATCGGCAAGCGCCGATGAAGAGAAAGTGTCAGGAGCGCTCTTCCCAGACGCGGGCCAGTTCGATGATCGTGGCAACCGCCTTGTCCATGTCCTGCCGGCTGATCCACTCCAGCGGGGAGTGGAAGGCATGGCCGCCTGCAAAGATGTTGGGGCAGGGCAGCCCCATGAACGACAGTCGCGAACCATCGGTCCCGCCACGGATGGAGCCGCGGACCGGCGTCATCCCCGCCCGCCGGATCGCCTCCACCGCGTAGTCGACGATTTCCGGATGCTGGTCCAGCACCTGCTTCATGTTGCGGTACTGCTCACGGGTTGTGATCGTGTAGCGCGACCCCGGATAGTCGGCGAGCACCGAGTCTGCGATGTCGCGCACTATGGAGTGCTTCTCGGTCAGGCTCGCCTCGGTAAAGTCGCGCACGATCATCTTGATCGTCGCCGCCTCCATCGAGCCGGTGATCTCGGTCGGATGCACGAAGCCGTCGCGACCATCCGTACCTTCCGGCGACACGTCACGCGGCAGGCGAGCGACGATGGCACCGGCGATCTTGATGGCATTCTCCATCCGGTCCTTGGCAAAGCCCGGATGCATGGCGACGCCGGTGATCTCCAAGGTCAGCGCATCGGCGGAGAAGGTCTCGTCCTCGATGGTGCCGGCGGTCTCGCCGTCCAGCGTGTAGGCGAAGCGGGCGCCGAGCTTTTCGAGATCGACCTTGTCGACGCCGCGGCCGATCTCCTCGTCGGTGGTGAAGAGCAGCCGGATGGCGCCGTGCCGGATCGAGGTGTCCTTGAGCAGGATCTCCGCCGCGGTGACGATCTCGGCAATGCCCGCCTTGTCATCGGCACCAAGCAACGTGGTCCCATCGGTGGTGACGATGTCGTTGCCGACCTGGTTGGCAAGTTCGGGATGCTCGCTGGTGCGGATCACCCGGCCGGAATTGCCAAGCGAGATATCCCCGCCCTGGTAGTTCCGGTGTATCTTCGGCTGCACATCGGTCCCGCTGAAGTCCGGTGCAGTGTCCATGTGGGCACAAAAACAGATAACCGGCACCTCTTTGTCGGTGTTGGCGGGCACCGTGGCATAGACATAGCCGTGTTCGTCGAGGTGAGCGTCGGTCAGTCCAATGGCCTGCAGTTCATCCACGAGGAGCCGGCCGAGGTTCTTCTGCTTTTCCGTGGAAGGCTGGGATGGGGAGTCGGCGTCGGACTGGGTGTCGATCACCACGTAGCGGAGAAAGCGGTCGAGAACGGTATCGGTCATCGGGACATCCCTGTGCAAGTACGGAAGCCTTAGCGCTCCTTCAGCTGCTTGGGAATCCTTGGACAGCTCTCAAAAAGGGGCTTGTCACGAACCGTACCGTACGGTACGCCAGCGGACGAAATCGGCCGAAACCGTTCGGCTCCACACCAGGACGAAGCTGGAATGGCGCTGCCCATCAAGATCACCGAGGAGACGTTCACGCCGCGTCAGCAGGCAGTGTTGACCGCAGCGCTCGACCTCCTGGTCGAGAACGGCGATGGCCTCACCATGACCGCGGTTGCCCGGCGCGCCTCGTGCAGCAAGGAAACGCTCTACAAGTGGTTCGGCGACCGTGACGGGCTGCTGACGGCGACTGTGCAGTGGCAGGCGGCCAAGGTCCGCATGCCGCATGTAGACCGCACCCACCTGACCCCGGCCGTGCTGCGCGAGAGCCTCGAGCAGTTCGCCCGGGACCTGCTCACCACAATTGTCGGCCAGGTGTCGATCACGCTCAACCGCACCGCCATCACCCACGCCGCCCAGGAAAAGGACAGCCTGGGCGTGATCGTGCTGGAGAATGGTCCGCTTGCCATTCGCCGCCGGCTGAAGCCGATCCTCGAGGCCGGGCGTGATGCGCGGCTGTTGCGGTTCGACTCCAGCGAAGAAGCCTACCGCACCTTCTTCGGCCTCGTCGTTCGCGACGTGCAGATCCGACTGCTTCTGGGCGACAAGCAGCTCACTCAGAGCAATGTGGAAGCCAATATCGAAGCCGACGTGAAAACGGCGGCGGAGCAGTTCTTCGCCCTGTACGGGACGAAAGCCACGCAATAACACCGCAATTCGAGGGAGAAACCCAATGCGCGTCTATTACGATCGGGATGCCGATCTCAACATCATCAAATCCAAGAAGGTCGCGATCGTCGGCTACGGCTCGCAGGGCCATGCTCACACGCTGAACCTTCGCGACTCAGGCGTCACCGACGTCGTGGTGGCGCTGCGCCCCGGCTCGCCCTCGGCCAAGAAGGCCGAAGGCGAGGGGCTGCGCGTGATGAGCGTCGCCGAGGCTGCCGGCTGGGCCGACGTGATCATGATGCTCACCCCCGACGAGCTGCAGGCCGACATCTACAAGCAGCACATCGAGCCCAACATCCGTGACGGCGCTGCGCTGGCATTCGCCCACGGCCTCAACGTCCACTTCAACCTGATCGAGCCCAAGGCCACCGTCGACGTGATCATGATCGCGCCCAAGGGCCCGGGTCACACCGTGCGCGGCGAGTTCCAGAAGGGCGGCGGCGTGCCGTGCCTGATCGCCGTCCACCAGGATGCTTCGGGCAATGCCCACGACATCGCACTGGCCTATGCCTCGGGCGTTGGTGGCGGCCGTTCGGGCGTCATCGAAACCAATTTCCGCGAAGAATGCGAAACCGACCTGTTCGGTGAGCAGGCCGTGCTGTGCGGCGGTCTGGTCGAACTGATCCGCGCCGGCTTCGAAACGCTGGTGGAAGCCGGCTACGCGCCGGAAATGGCCTATTTCGAGTGCCTGCACGAAGTGAAGCTGATCGTCGACCTGATCTACCAGGGCGGCATCGCCAACATGAACTACTCGATCTCCAACACTGCCGAGTGGGGCGAGTACGTCACCGGCCCGCGCATCATCACCTCGGAAACCAAGGCCGAGATGAAGCGCGTGCTGCACGACATCCAGTCGGGCAAGTTCACCTCGGACTGGATGCAGGAATACAAGGGCGGCGCTTCGCGCTTCAAGGCTACCCGTCGCCTCGCCGACGAGCACCAGATCGAGGAAGTCGGCGCACGCCTGCGCGAGATGATGCCCTGGATCAAGGCCGGCGCCCTGGTCGACAAGGCCAAGAACTAAGCGACACGAGGCGGCCGGGGGAAACCCCGGCCGTTTTTTTCTTGATCCAGATTCTGCCGATCCGCGATGTCGATATCCGTCTCGTGCCGGGCTCATGGCCGGTGCCGGACCCGATGCGGGCTGCCGCCGCCGCACACTGGGCCAGGC
>JAEYXQ010000178.1 GCA_023431205.1 Pseudomonadota bacterium
TTGAAAAGCTCGCCGGCCCCGAGATGCGCCAGAAGCACGAGCGGCAGTTCAACCAGCTGGGCAACCACCACGGGGCCGACGAGATCGAAGGCTCGCCCACCGCGATCCTGCAGGCCCACTTCATCCGCCGCGTCCATGACTACATCAAGTCCAAGGGCGCCATCACCGGCGGCTGGGAAGAGGCAGCGCATGGCGATGCCGTCGACAAGGACAAGAGCTTCGTCATCGGCTGGCGCAATGTCGAGATCAATGCCGCCCTGGCCGAGCGCGGCTACGACATCGTCGTGTCCCCCGGCCAGCGCTACTATCTCGACATGGCCAACGGCGTCTCCTGGGCCGAGCCGGGTGCCGGCTGGGCCGGCTGGTCAGGTCCGCAGGAGACCTACGAGTTCGACCCCCGTGCCGGCTTCTCCGAAAACGGTCTCAAGCACCTCATCGGCATCCAGAGCTGCATCTGGTCGGAACCCATGACCGACCGCGCGATCTTCGACCGCCTGGTCTTCCCCCGCCTCTCCGCCGTAGCCGAGTCCGCCTGGACCCAGCCCGAGCGCAAGAACTGGGATCGCTTCAAGTCCGTCGTCGGCCTGATGCCCATCATGTACGGCCACTGGGCGGCGGAATAGCAGCAGGACTCGGGTTCCGGGCGCCTACCCACCACGCATCACCCTCGGGCCTGACCCGAGGGCGACGATCTCGGCAGATGACGCGTGGCTACCCCCACGGGTTCTCCACCATCGGCCAGATATCCCGCCGCGCCTTGCGATAATCCGTCTCCGCCGGCCGATTGGGATATGGCTTGCCGGCCGAGCAGTAGATGATCTCGGACGCGATCTTCGAAAACGAGCCATAGAAATGGTTCGTCGACTTGATCAGCAGGATCTTGCGGCTGGTGGGCTCGACTCCCATGGCCGAGAACAGCGACGGATCAAAGCTCTGCGCCCGCGTCGAGTTGAGGATCACGTCGATCCCGTCGAAGTGGATCCAGGCCGAATCCCCGAACGGGGCCCAACTCTCGCCGAACCGCATCTCGGCGTTCCGCACCAGCCGCTTCACGGTGACGCGCTTGTCGATCGGATCGCCTGTGAACGGTGCCGATTTGGCACCGAACCGCAGCGGAATCTCCGCGCCTTCTCCCGCCGCAAAGCAGATCTGGACCGCGATCGGGTCCCAGATCGTCCCCACCGCGACATCGGTTACGCCACGCCGGATCATCTCGCCCAGGATCACCGTCGCGTCCCCCGCCGTGCCGCCACCGGGATTGTCCCACACTTCGGCGATCACCACCGGACCACGCGGCGCCGCCAGGGCCTGCTCAACCGCAACCGTTTCGTCCACCTGGCTGACCATGAAGGTGCCGCGCAGCGCAAACAGTTCCCGGCCGAGCCGTTCTGCCAGCGCTGCTCCAGCCTCCGCCCGCCCGTCGGTCACCGCGATCACCTTGGTACCCATTTCCGGCACATCCCCAGCCATGAAGCCGTGGATCACCGACAGGCTCAGCAGCCCCGGCTCGCTCTTTTCGAGCGCCACCATCCGGTCCACGAACCCGCGCATCGGTTGCTTGGAGGTGGGAAACACGTCGATCATGCGGCAGTCGAACACGCTCATCACCGGCCGCACCTCGCCCTTGAGCGTGCGCACCGCCACCGCCCACAGCTCGCGGGCGCGGTCGACGAAGTCGGTATGGGGAAATTCCTTGAAGGCGACGAAGAAATCCGCCGCCCCCACCCGCTTGGCCGTCAGGTGCGAGTGCGGGTCGAGTTCGGCGCAGACCAGTATGTCCGGCCCCACGATGTCGCGCACCCGCGCCAAGAGGTCCCCCTCGCAGTCATCATAGCCCTGCGCCACCATGGCGCCATGGAGCCCCAGCACCACGGCGTCCACCGGCATCGCCGCCCCGAGTTCCGCCAGGATTTCGTCGCGCAGCCCCTCATAGGTGGCGCGCGCCACCAGCCCTGCCGGATCGGCCCAGCTGGCACTGCCCTCGATCAGGGTCCAGCCCTCCCGGGCACACACTTCGCGGCCGACAGTGATCGGCGCCGTACACAGGGTCGGCGTCGCCGGATGCTGCCCTGGACCCGCCTGCAGCGACGCCTCGAAGGCGCGCCGGTCGATGGCGATGGGCGAGAAGGTGTTGGTTTCGGTCGCGAGGGCAGCGGTGAAGATACGCAAGAGGTCGAACTCGCCTGCTGGCGGGACAAGGGATGGGCTCCAGCACTATCATGCGCAGGCGGCCCGCTCACGTAATAAATTTACAGCACGCAGCAACAATCCGGTTCATTCTGGCTGCCTCAGCAGGTTAAACTGCCAAAACACCGAAACTGGCTTTCATTCGATCACAGGAGTTCCTCATGCCGATCAAGCGCTATGGTGCCGAAATGTCCGGTGCGGGCGGCCAGAACCTCCCTTTCGCCCGCGCCGTTGAAGCCGGCGGCTGGCTGTTCGTGTCGGGCCAGGTGGCAATGAAGGATGGCGAGATCGTCGGCAACGGCATCGTCGAGCAGACTCATCTCACCATCCAGAACGTCATCGCCATCCTTGAGGAAGCCGGCTACGGCCTCGAGCATGTGGTGCGCTGCGGCGTCTGGCTCGACGACCCGCGCGACTTTTGGAGCTTCAACGCCGTCTACAAGAGCTATTTCGGCGAACATCCCCCCGCCCGCGCCTGCGTGCAGTCGCACATGATGGTCGACTGCAAGGTCGAGATCGAGTGCGTCGCGTATAAGGGGCCGTAAGGAGCGACTCCGCTCCACCGTGGACCTCATCACCAAGAGGTCTACTGAGACTCAGCGATCGGATTTGTGTCCATGACCTCCCCCTTCCGCCTCGATGGCCAGACCGTCCTTGTCACCGGTGCCGGCGGCGGCATCGGCCGGGCCCTGGTAGCGGCATTTCGTGAAGCTGGCGCCGGCGTCATCGGCGCCGATGTCGAGCCGGCGCTGATCGCCGATCTCAACCTGACCGGTCGCATCCTCTTCGATCAGGCCGACCCCGCCGCTACCCGCGCTGCGGTCCGCGAGCATATAGAAGCACATGGCGCTCCCGACGCCGTCGTCGCCAATGCCGGCTTCACCCGCGCCGAGCACCTCGGCCATCTCGACGATGCGATCTGGGCCTCCGAACTCGCCATCAACCTCAACGGCGCCTATGCGCTGACCGATCCGATAGTCGACGCCATGGCCAGGCGGGGCAGGGGCTCACTCGTCTTCATCTCGTCGGTCAACGCCCTCGGCCATTTCGGCAACCCGGCCTATTCCGCGGCGAAAGCCGGGCTCGTCGCCTACAGCAAGGCTCTCGCTGTCGAGCGCGGCCGCGATGGCATCCGCTCCAATGTGGTCGCCCCCGGCTCGGTCCGCACCCCCGCGTGGGATCACCGGCTCGGAGCCGATCCTGGCCTGCTCGGCAAGGTGCTGCCGCACTATCCGCTCGGCCGCCTGGTGTCGCCCGCCGATGTTGCCAATGCCGCCGTGTTCCTCTGCTCCGATGCAGCTGCCGGCATCACCGGCACCGTTCTGCCCGTCGATGCCGGGCTGACGGCCGGCAATCTCCGTTTCGTCGATGAGGTCCTGCGCCCCAATGACTGACCTGTCCCGTCTCGAGACCCCAGCCGTTCTTATCGACATCGACCGTGTCGATGCCAATCTGCGGCGCGCGCAGGACTACGCCGACAATCACGGCCTGAAGCTGCGCCCCCACATCAAGACCCACAAGCTGCCGCGCTTCGCCCGCCGCGCCATAGAGCTCGGCGCCATCGGGATCACCGTGCAGAAGCTGGGCGAGGCCGAGGTCTTCGCCGACGCTGGCATCGGTGAGATATTCCTGCCCTACAACATCATCGGCGGCCAGAAACTGGCTCGCCTCCGCGCCCTTGCCACGCGCGTCAACATCAGCGTCACCGCCGACAGCCGCGAAACGGTGGCTGGCCTTTCCGCCACCTTCGCCGATGCGGAGCGTCCGCTCACCGTACTGG
>JAEYXQ010000012.1 GCA_023431205.1 Pseudomonadota bacterium
GACAGCTTCGGCTTCGGCACCGCGCCGATGATCGCGCTGGGCTGCAAGTACCTGCGCATCTGCCACCTCAACAACTGCGCCACCGGCGTGGCCACCCAGGACGAGCGCCTGCGCTCGGCGCACTTCATCGGGCTGCCCGAGCGGGTGGAGCACTTCTTCCGCAACATCGCCGAAGACGTGCGCGAGCTGCTGGCCTCGCTCGGCGCGCGCTCGCTGGACGAGCTGGTGGGCCGTACCGACCTGCTGGAGCAGGTGCTGCGCCACACCCGCGAGGACGTGGAAATCGACCTGTCGCGGATGCTGGCGCGCGATCCCGCGCAGCCGGCCGCGTACTGCGGCGCGCCGGCCCTGCAGGCGCCGCCCGACGGCCTGGCCGCGCGCCTGGAGGCGGCGCTGGCCGGGGCGATCGAACGCGGCCAGGGCGGGGAGCACACCGACACCATCCGCAACACCGACCGCAGCATCGGCACCCGCCTGTCCGGGCTGATCGCGCGCCACCACGGCAACACGCGGATGGCGGCGCGCCCGGTGACGCTGCACCTGACCGGCAGCGCCGGGCAGAGCTTCGGTGCGTTCAATGCCGGCGGCCTGCACCTGCGCCTGGAGGGCGAGGCCAACGACTATGTCGGCAAGGGCATGGCCGGCGGCAGCATCGTGCTTTCGCCGCCGCGCGGCAGCCTGTTCGAGTCGCGCACCGCGCCGATCCTGGGCAATACCTGCCTGTACGGCGCCACCGGCGGCGAGCTCTACGCCGCCGGCCGCGCCGGCGAGCGCTTCGCGGTGCGCAACTCCGGCGCGGTGGCGGTGGTCGAAGGCGCGGGCGACCACTGCTGCGAGTACATGACCGGCGGCACCGTGGTGGTGCTGGGCCGCACCGGCCTGAACTTCGGCGCCGGGCTGACCGGCGGCCTGGCCTACGTGCTCGACCTGGACCGCGATTTCGTCGACCGCTACAACCACGAACTGATCGACATCGTGCGCATCTCGGCCGAGAGCTTCGACAACTACCGCCAGCACCTGACCGAACTGCTGCAGGCCCATGCCGGGCTCACCGGCAGCACCTGGAGCGCGCGCATCCTCGACGAGTTCCGCGACTTCGTCGGCAAGTTCTGGCTGGTCAAGCCCAAGGCCGCGAGCCTGGAGGCGCTGGCCCACGAACTGCGCAGGGCGGCGTGACGGCTTCCCCGGCCCCGTCGCCGCGACCTGCGCGCCGCGTGGATCTCCCGCGCGCCGGCACGCCGCCGGCGCGCAGGGACTGACAAGCAGCCCAAGGCCCATTCCCGCAGCGCCCCGACAGCACACGCCACCTCCCATGAGCAAGAAGCAGGTCTTCCAGTTCCTCGACGTTCCGCGTGACATGCCGCGCAAGGTGCCGCTGCAGCTGCGCACTGAAGGCGACTGGAGCGAGCTGTACGGCCGCTTCGGCCAGGCCGAGGCCGCGCACCAGGCCGGCCGCTGCCTGGACTGCGGCAACCCGTACTGCGAGGCCAGGTGCCCGGTGCACAACTACATCCCCAACTGGCTAGGGCTGGTGGAGGAAGGGCGCATCCTGGAAGCGGCGGCGCTGTGCCACGAGACCAACCCGCTGCCGGAGATGTGCGGCCGCGTGTGCCCGCAGGACCGGCTGTGCGAGGGCGCCTGCACGCTCGACGCCGGCTTCGGCGCGGTGACGATCGGCGCGGTGGAGAAGTACATCGTCGACACCGCGTTCGAGCAGGGCTGGCGTCCGGACATGTCCAAGGTGGTGGCCACCGGCCATCGCGTGGCGGTGGTGGGCGCGGGGCCGGCCGGCCTGGCCTGCGCCGACCGCCTGGCGCGTGCAGGCATCGCGGCCACGGTGTTCGACCGCTACGAACAGATCGGCGGCCTGCTGCAGTTCGGCATCCCCAGCTTCAAGCTGGACAAGGGCGTCATCGCGCAGCGCCGCGAGGTGCTGGAGGGCATGGGCGTGGAATTCCGCCTGGGCGTGGAAGTCGGCCGCGACATCACCCTGGATCAGCTGCTGGACGACTACGACGCCGTGTTCCTGGGCACCGGCGCCTACCGCTACACCGATGGCGGCCTGCCCGGCCAGGACCTGGACGGCGTGCTGCCGGCCCTGCCCTTCCTGGTGCAGAACGGCCGCATCGTCAGCGGCAACGATCCCTGGGGCCGGCCCATCGCCGGCTGGGAAGACCAGTTGCAGCTGCCCGATCTGCACGGCAAGCGCGTGGTCGTGCTCGGCGGCGGCGATACCGGCATGGACTGCGTACGCAGCGCGATCCGCCTGGGTGCGGCCAAGGTCACCTGCGCCTACCGCCGCGACGAGGCGAACATGCCAGGTTCCGCGCGCGAAGTCGCCAACGCGCGCGAGGAAGGCGTGCGCTTCCTGTTCAACCGCCAGCCGCTGGCCATCGTGGCCGGCGTGGCCGGCGTGGACGGCAAGGTCGCGGGCGTGCAGGTGGTCGAGACGAAGCTGGGCGAACCGGACGAACGCGGCCGCCAGAGCGCCGTGCCGATCGAAGGCAGCGAGTCGGTGCTGGAAGCGGACGTGGTGATCATCGCGTTCGGCTTCTCGCCGACGGTACCGGCGTGGCTGGCCGAGGTCGGCGTGGAAGGAACGCCGAACGGCCGCATCGTCGCCGGTGGCGGCGACCGTCTGCCGTTCCAGACTACGCACCCGAAGCTCTTCGCCGGCGGCGACGCCGTGCGCGGTGCGGACCTGGTGGTCACCGCCGTGGCCGAAGGGCGTGATGCGGCCGGCAGCATCGCGACGTTGCTGCTCACGTAGGGTGCGCTCAAGCCCACCTTGTCGCGAAGCCGCGTATGGCGTCGTCGTGCGGGGCGACCCCCGTGGCGGGCTTGGGCCCGCCCTACGCTAGACTCGCGGCTCCTCCCTCTTCCTCATCGATCATGCGCCTGGGTCTGGCCGCCAACCGCCTGCACCACCACACCGAAGACGCGGCGCTGTTCCGCTGGCTGCGCGCCTGCGAACCCGGCATCCGCGACCTACGGCTGGCACTGCATGCGGTCGGCCGCACGCATGATGCGATCGCCGCCGCCGGCATGCTGCGCGGCTACGACGGGCTCAAGCGCTATCCCTACGGGCGTGACGGCGGACTGATGAAGCTGGTGGCGGAGGTCGTCGGCCTGGAAGGCGCGGAGCGCAGCCTCGACGGCGCGATCTACTTCATCGATCCGGTCGATCCGTCTTCGATCTTCCCCGAGGCCACGGCGCTGAAGCGCCAGTGCGTGATCCATGGCAAGCCGTTCCTGTCGACGGTCGCCTCGGCGCGCGACTGGGTGGAGATGGAACGCATCCATGCGGGCCTGGCGCCCGACCCGAACGCGGACCGCTTCCACGCGCTGGAATCCCAGACCCTGGCACTGATCGCGCACGATGCGATGAAGCCGCAGATGCTCGCCTTCGCCGACGCGCACTTCGACGTGCTGTCCCGCTTCGCCCACCGCATGGCCACCGGCACCACCGGCCTGCGCCTCAACGAACTGGCGTGGAGCCGTGGCTGGCCGCAGGACACGCCGTGGGTGGAACGCTTCCAGAGCGGCCCGCTCGGCGGCGACGCACAGATCGCCGACCGCGTGCTGGAGCACCGTTGCCAGCGGGTGATCTTCTTCGAGGATCCGCACGTGGCGCGCCAGCACGAGGCGGACATCCAGCTGCTTGAGCGCGCGGTGACCACGGTGACCGATGAAGCGGTGTGCACCACCTCGCTGGCGGTGGCGAAAAGGTGGTGCGAGGCGGTGAACAAGCGTGGGATTCTTGTAGGAGCGACGTAAGTCGCGACCGCACGCCCGGACTACCTTCGGACCCGAACCACACCCATCGACAGGACGAGATAGTTCAGTCATTACGGTCGCGACTTACGTCGCTCCTACAGGTACCGCAGCAGCAATGAGTTTCCCACCCCGCCATCTGCTGAAAGACCTTTCCCTGTCCGCCATCGCGGCCGGCTTCGTCACCGTCCTGGTCGGCTTCGCCAGTTCGGCGGTGATCGTGTTCCAGGCGGCGCAGTCGCTGGGTGCCACGCCGGAAGAAATCTCCTCGTGGATGTGGGCGCTCGGCCTGGGCATGGGGCTGACCTGCATCGGCCTGTCGTTGCGCTACCGCATGCCGGTGGTGACCGCGTGGTCCACGCCCGGCGCGGCCATGCTGATCGGCAGCGTCGCCGGGCTGCCGTTGTCGGATGCGATCGGTGCGTTCCTGATGTCGGCATTGCTGATCGCGGCATCGGGCTTCTCGGGTTTCTTCGAACGGATGATCAGCCGCATCCCGGTGTCGCTGGCGTCCGGCATGCTGGCCGGCGTGCTGCTGCGCTTCGGCATCGACGCGTTCGCTGCGATGGAAACGCAGCTGGGCATGGTGCTGACGATGTTCGCGGTCTACCTGCTCGCGCGCCGCCTGCTGCCGCGCTATGCGGTGATCCTGACCCTGCTGGTCGGCATCGCCTTCGCTGCCGGACTTGGGCTGCTGCGCGTGGACGGCCTGTCCCTGCAGCTGGCGAAGCCGGTGTTCACCACGCCGACGTTCTCGCTCGCCGCCATCGTCGGCATCGCCTTGCCGCTCTTCATCGTGACGATGGCGTCGCAGAACGTCCCCGGCGTGGCGGTGATCCGCGCGTCGGGGTATGCGATCCCGATCTCGCCCGTCGTCGGCTGGACCGGCCTGGTCAACCTGCTGCTGGCGCCCTTCGGCGCGTTCGCGCTGAATCTCGCCGCGATCACCGCCGCGATCTGCATGGGGCGCGAGGCGCACGAGGATGCGGCACGACGTTACGTGGCGGCCATCGCGGCAGGCGTGTTCTATGTCGTCGTCGGCCTGTTCGGCGCCACGGTGGCGGCGCTGTTCGCCGCGTTCCCGAAGGAGCTGATCCTCGCGATCGCCGGCATCGCGTTGCTGGGCACCATCGGCAACAGCCTGGCGGCGGCGTTGCGCGACGAAGCGGAGCGCGAGCCGGCGCTGGTGACGTTCCTCGTGACGGCCTCGGGCCTGTCGCTTGCAGGCATCGGCTCGGCGTTCTGGGGCCTGCTGGCCGGCGTGGTGACGTTGCTGGTGCTGCGACGCACCTGACCCACGTTCGCGTTCCGCTCATGCGGGTGAACGCGGCGTGGAGTGTTCAGTTTCAGCGGCCCGGATTCACCTGCGGGTGATGGGGGCATGGGCAGGATCGGCCCACCATCCTCACAGGAGATTCCCAATGAAGAACGTTCACCCGCGCCATCGACTGCTGACCGTGGCCGCACTCGCCGCACTGTCGGGCGCCGCCTTCGCGCAGGCGCCGGCGCCGACGGCCGGCAAGGACGCCCTGAAGGAACCGCAGGTGCGCGCCCTGCTCACCGAGAAGGGCTACACGAACATCGACGACCTCGATTTCGAGGACGGCATGTGGGAAACCGACGCCACCAGCGCCAACGGCGACCGGGTGGACGTGC
>JAEYXQ010000019.1 GCA_023431205.1 Pseudomonadota bacterium
CGCCGAACCTGAGCGGACCACCCTCGAGCCCAGGGAAAGAGCGACCTCCCCCTGCCCGGCCGTCCTTCCGCCACTGGTCGCTGCAGGCCGCCCCGCGCGGAAGAGATGAGAGGGAGTATGCACGATGTGGAGGGGACGGGGATAAGGGGGATAGATTGGGTGGAAGAGCCCCCCACCTAACCTCCCCCGCAGGCGGGGGAGGGACAGGTCGGTGGGTGCCGAGGTGCCGCGGCAAACTCGATGCAGCCCCTCCCCATTCAGGGGGGAGGTTGGGTGGGGGTGTGAACTCACAACAAACGCGGTGTCATTCCCGCGAAAGCGGGAACCCATCCTGAGGTGCTTGAACGGCCACCTTGGCTGTGGCGGCATCTCGGGATGGGCCCCCGCTTTCGCGGGGGGTGACACCGGGGGTGTGGGAGGGTGGTGAAGGAGCCGAGAGACCGCACGTGCAGTGTTACCGACCTCGTGGTTCGACAGGCTCACCATGAGGTTTATGAAGCTTCGGGCACCACCGCTCTCTCATAGACCTCATCCTGAGCTGCGGTGGGGGCGCGGCGCTCAGGCCAACCGCTGCTCCATCCAGGCGACGGCAAACTCGACCATGGGGCGGGCGTCGACGAGCACCGAGTCGGCGTTGCCGATCCGGCCCTGCCAGCCTTGGCCGGTGGCAAGAAAGTCGGTGACGATGGTGGCGAAATAGTCGTCCGCCATGCCGTCGGGGACCGCGGAGGTGTCGAACTCCTCGAACCAGCGCCACTCGGTGCGGCCGTCGACGAGAATGGGCGTTTCGTAGCGGCGGATGCGCTTGTTGGGAAAGCGGGCCAGGTGTTCGGCGTGGTGCAGCAGGGTCATGGTGTCACGCGGGGCGCCGAGCAGCAGGGTCTTGCCGCCGGCTTCGACCAGCCTGCCGAACGGCGACTGCGGCCCGTAGCCATAGTCGAGGGCGTGATCGGCGGTGAACCAGTCGGCACGAGATCCAAGAGCAGCGCAGGATGCCCCGGGTGAAGCGCTGCGCCGGGCCCCGGGCGTGGTGCGCAGCAGCTCGGGGAAGGCGCCGTTGTCGCGGATCGAGCGCGAGGCGGCGGGATCAAAGGCAGGGACCTGGTCTCGCACCTCCGGAAAGGCGAGCACCTCGTCCTCGAACTGCCAGTCGCAATAGCCGAGGACGGTGCCCCGCGGCCCCACCGCGTCACGCAAGGCCCCGATGACGCTGTCCGGTCCGCCCAGCACAGCGCCGATGCTGCGCAGGCCGGCATGGACCAGGACCGCGTCGCCGGTGGCAAGCCCTGCCGCGCGCAACTTCGTCGCCAGCTCAGCCCGGGTCCAGGGCCGGCTGGGTTCAGGCATAGGCGGCGCGGCGCGGCTCCGACGGGGCGGCGGCGGCTTCGCGGGCGTCGTAGATAGCGCGGGCTTCGATGATGGCCTGGTGGTTTTCGGCCGACCAATCCCAAAGCGCACTGATCGGCTGCTGCAGGGTCTTGCCGAGCTCGGTGAGGCTGTATTCCACCCGCGGCGGCACTTCCGGGTAGATGGTGCGGGTGACAAGGCCGTCGCGCTCGAGATTGCGCAGGGTCAGCGTCAGCATGCGCTGCGAGACCCCGTTGATCAGGCGCTTGAGTTCGTTGAAGCGCAGGGTGCCATTACGGCCGAGCATGCCGACGACCATGACGCTCCACTTGTCGCCGATGCGGTTGAGCACATCGGACATGGCCGTGCAATTGGCGTGCTGGGATGTGTCGTGCAGGGACATGGCCAAACTCCTGTTACCAGGGCACAGATATAGTGCCGGTTACCGGATGTGACCAGCCCTGCACGCGCTTGTCAGGCGGCGGCGCGGTGTTCCGCCGCGTGCAGGCCGACATAGAAGTCGAGTTCGCTGCTGCCCAACCCCAGAGCATTCAACACGGCAGTCATGAAGGTCACCGGAGCGGTGCCGGGAGCTGTGATGAGGGTGCCGGCGGTGACGGCCTGCGGCTGATCATGATAGTGAGCGGCCCCGCGATAACCGGTGGGCGGCAGGTTCTGCGGGTCGTTGGAGGTATGGGCGACCGCATCGAGCAGGCCGGCGCGCGCCATCGCAACCGTGCCATCGCAGATCCCGGCGACGATCTTGCCGGCATCGCGGGCCGCCTGCAGCAGCGCGGAAAGGTCAGGAGCATCGGGCAAGGTCCAGGCCGGGCCGCCATTGACCACCAGGACGTCGAGCGCACCAACATCCACCGCGTCGATGGGGAGGTCCGGCGTGATCCGCAGCCCGGCGGCGGACGTGACCGGCGCCCCGCCCGGGGTGGCGAACAGGGTGGTGACACCGAAGTGCTGCCGCGCCGTGGCGTTAAGCAGCGCGCTCTCCCAATCGGCATAGCCTTCGGTAAGGATGGTGACGATGGTGGTCATGGCGTGGCTCCTGTGTGGTGCCGCCAGAGTGGCCCCTGGGGCCGCCAGATCGTGTCAGCAGGTCACAAGCGGTTCAAGCCGCCCCGCTTTCCTTGAGAAGCGGCGGGCCGGCTGATACAAGCTGCCGGTCCCCTCACAGCTGGAGAGTGCTGGCCGTGCAGCTTGCCCGTCGTTTTCTTGTTGCCCTCGCGCTGGTGCTAGCGAGCCTGGCCCCCGTGCACGCCAATCCGATGTTGCTGGTCGACATGGATACGCTGGAGGTGCTGCATGCCCAGGAGGCGGGGCAGCCCTGGCACCCGGCTTCCCTGACCAAGATGATGACGGCCTATGTGGCCTTCGAAGAGCTGGCCAAGGGCACGATCACGCTCGAGACACCGGTGACGCTGTCGCAGAATGCGATCAACCAGGCGCCGTCGAAGTCGGGCCTGCCGGTTGGCAGTGCGATGACGCTCAAGGACGCGCTTTATGTGTTGATCGTGAAGTCGGCCAATGACGTGGCGGTCGCCATTGCCGAGGCGGTGGGCGGCAGCGAGCCGCAGTTCGTTGCCAAGATGAACGAGGTGGCCGCCCGCATGGGGCTGACCGCAACGCATTTCGTCAACCCGCACGGGCTGCACGATCCGGCCCAGGTCACCTCGGCGCGCGACCTGGCGGTGCTGGGGCTCTATATCCGCCAGAGCTTTCCCCAGTTCATGCCGATGTTCGGCACCGGCGAGGTGACGCTGGCGGGGAAGCGCTTTGAATCCAACAACGACCTGCTCACCAGCTTTGCCGGCACCACCGGCATGAAGACGGGCTATATCTGCGCCTCGGGGCTGAACCTGGTGGCGACGGTGTCCCGCAACGGGCGCAACCTGATCGCCGTGGTGCTGGGCGGCTCGTCAGCGCGCGATCGCAACGAGCGGACGGCGGAACTGCTGCTGCGCGGGCTGTCGGGCTCGGCTGCGCCCACCGGGCAGACGGTGCTGACGCTTTCCAACGCTGCGGGGGCGGCGGCGGTCGACATGCGCCCGCAGATCTGCGGCAAGGACGCCAAGGCCTATGTGGCGGCGCAGGAAGCGGCGTTTCCAATGGGCCTGAAGGGGCAGCCGAGCTATCTCACCGACAATGTCGTGGCGCCGAGCTATGCCGCGGTCGACCTCGGCCGCATCGCCGTCGGCGTGTCGCTGCCGCGGCCGCGGCCGGCACATGTGCCGACCTTCACCGCGCCGACTGCGGCGGCGTCACTGGCCGGCGACCTGCGGCCGGGGCTGAGCGGACCGGACATCCCCTATCCGCGCCCCCGGCCGAGCCATCTCTAGAGCCTAGTTGTCGAGCACCAGCACCCAGTGCACGCCGTAGGTCGAGTTGGGGTTGAAGGCCACGGCCACGCCGGCACGGGTGGCGCTGGTGCGCAGGGCGGCGGCGTCGGCGGCGTTGTTGCGCCAGCCCGAGAAGGTTTCGGCGAAGGTCGAGTAGCCGGCGCTCAGCTTCATGGCCGTCAGCTCCTGCGGGGTCTGCGGCGGCGTGCCGGTCTGGGCATACTGGGTCGCCAGGGCCTGGGCGGTGCCATCGAGCGCCGGGTCGTGCTGGAGGGCCGGCAGGCCGTTGGTGGCGCGATAGGCGTTGATGATGTCGATGGCCTGAGCGCGATCCAGGGAGGCGCCGGGCTGGTCCAGGCGGGCGCTGAGGCCGGGGGCGAGCGCCAGCCCGGCCGTGCTGCCGCCCATGCTGCAGGCGGACAGGGCGAGGCCGGCGGCGGCGAGGATCAGGGCGGCGGGCAGGAGCCGGCGGGGCGAATCGGAGCGCGACATTGAGCTGTCCTGTTGGAAACGGAAGCCGCGCCGGTAAACCGCCAGCAAGGCCAAATCATGGAGCGCGAGCCGCTCCGATGGTGGGGGAGTGGTGATCCCGGCGCGATTCGAACGCGCGACCCCAGGATTAGGAATCCTGTGCTCTATCCTGCTGAGCTACGGGACCACAGGCCTTCCATAGCAAAGCCGGGGCGGGGCGGGAACCATAAAGCGCAGCGAGGACAGGTCGGGGAACTCCTGCGGCTGCGTTCATCTTTTTTTGCCGTATTTCAGTGCATGGTGAACCGAACCTTTCCGGGGCATGGCCTTGCTCAAAACCAGTTTCGTTCACCTCGCCACGCTGGCGATGCTGTCGGCGCCGGCCGCCGCGGTGGAGGCGTGCGGGCAGTTGCGGCTCGAGCCAGGCGGGGTGGTGGTGGAGGTCACCGACGGCGACACGGTGGTGCTCGATACGGGCGTGGTGGTGCGCATGATCGGCACCCAGGCGCCGAAGCTGCCGCTCGGGCGGGAAGGGTTCGACACCTGGCCGCTGGCGCCGGAGGCCAAGACGGCGCTCCAAGCACTGGCGCTCAACAAGAGCGTGCAGCTCGGCTATGGCGGGGAGAGGGTGGATCGCTACGAGCGGGCGCTGGCGCATGTGTTCGTCGAGACCGAACAGGGCCCCGTGTGGGCGCAGCAGCACATGGTGGCGGCTGGGCTGGCGCGGGTCTACTCGTTTCCTGACAACCGCTCCTGCCTCGATCTCCTGTTCGCGGCGGAAGGCCGCGCGCGGCTCGCCGGACTTGGAATCTGGCGCAATTCCTTCTACAGCGTGCGGGCGGCGGATGATCCGGACGACCTGCTCGGGCGGGTCGGCGGATACGAGCTGGTCGAAGGCCGGGTACTGCTCGCCGAAAAGCGGGGCGGGCGGGTCTATCTGAATTTCGGGCGGCACTGGAAAGAGGATTTCACGGCCGTCATCGAAGGTCCGGCGCTGCGGCTGTTTGCCGGCGACGACTTCGATCCGCTGGTGCTCGAAGGAGCGCTGGTGCGCATTCGTGGATGGGTGGACGACCGGGATGGTCCACGCATCGAGATCACCCATCCCGAGCAGATCGAGGTTCTGGCAACGCGATGAATGGCATCGGGCCGATCGGCAAGTCCTGGCGGGGTGGCGTGCTGGCGGTGTCGCTTCTGGCGCTGACCGCCTGCACCACGCTCACCAGTTCCAACATCGCCGTGAGCCAGACCGGCGACAACCCGGCGCCGGCCGTGGTGCCGGCCGGCACTGATCCCGACGACGTGGTGATCGGCCGGCGCGAGCATCCGCGCATCATTGCCGCCTATGGCGGGGTCTACGAGGATCGCCAGGCCGAGATCATGGTCGCCCGTATTGTCGGGCGGCTGCTGGCGGCGGCGAACCAGCCCAACGCCCAGTTCCAAGTCACCATTCTCGACACCTCGGAAGTCAATGCCTTCGCCCTGCCGGGTGGGTTCGTCTATGTGACGCGGGGCCTGTTGGCGCTGGCTTCGGATACGAGCCAGTTGGCGGCGGTGCTGGCACACGAAATCGCCCATGTGACGCTGCGGCATGCGCGGGCGCGTACCGACCGCAGCCGCACCAACGAGATCGTCGACCGGGTGATCACCAGCGTGTTCGGCGGCAGCGGCGGCAATTCGGCCCGCACGCAGGAAGCCATGGCCGCCTTCAGCCAGAACCAGGAGCTCGAGGCGGATCGCGAGGGCATCGAGATCGCCGGCAAGGCAGGGTACGACCCGCAGGCGGCGGCGCGGTTCCTGACGGTGATGAGCCGGTTCGCCGCGTTCTCGGCCGGGACTTCGGCGGGGGACGACGGGTTTCTGTCATCGCACCCCTCGACCCCCGCCCGCATCCAGAAGGCGCTCGACACCGCGCGCACCATGTTCGGCCAGAACGGCATGGGCGAGACCGACCGCGACGGCTACCTTGCCGCGATCAGCGGCATGGCGTTCGGCGAGAGCCCGGCGCAGGGCTCGATCGTGGGGCGCCGCTTCGTGCATCCGGCCTCCAAGTTCACCTTCACCGTGCCGCAGGGCTATACGCTGCAGAACTCGCAGAGCGCGGTGGTGGGCGTCGCCGGGGACGGCGAAGCCGTGCGTTTCGACAGCGCCGACGTGCAGCCGGAAGTGGCGCTGACCGATTACCTCAAGTCCGGCTGGATCGCCGGGCTTAAGGCGGAGACGGTCAAGTCGGAGACTTTCAACGGCGTCGAGATGGCCACCGGGCTGGCGCAGACCGACCAGTGGTTCTTCCGCGTGTCGGTGATGCGGCTCGACGGGCAGGTCTATCGCTTCATCTTCGCGGCCAAGGCCGACAGCCAGCGCTTTGCGGAAGGGGCCACAGAAACGCTGCGGAGCTTCCGGCGGACCACGGCGGCCGATCTCGGCGGCATTCGCAAGCTGTCGGTTCAGATCGTGACGGCGCGGGCAGGGGACACGGCCGATGCGCTGGCGCGGCGGATGTCCGGTCTGACCCGCGGCAGCGAGCTGTTCTACATCATCAACGACCTGTTCCCCGGCGATCCGCTGGTGGCGGGGCAGAAGTACAAGCTGGTGGCGCTGCAGTAGCTCAGCCGAGCGTTGCCGCCTGCGCGGCGATGACATCGGCGGCACCGCCGGTGCCATAGCCCAGCAGATTGAACAGGGCGTCGCCGAACACCACGAAGCTGCTGAGCAGGGCCACGGCGACAAGCCCGGCCAGCAAGCCATACTCGATGGCGGTGGCACCGGCCTCGTCGCTGATGAAGGCGCGTATCGATTGCATGGCGCTGCCCTCCTACAGCCGGTCGCGCAATGCGGCGACCAGCGGTTCATCGGCCGGCGGCATGGCATAGGCGGCCATTTCAGCCGGTGTCACCCAGGCGAGGGCCGCGTGTTCGATTGCCACCGGTGTGCCCTGCCAGGTCCGGCAGGTGAACAGTGGCATCAACAGGTGAAAATTCTCGTAAGCGTGGCTGGCGAAGGAATGGGCGACGAGATCCTCCAGCGCCACGGCAATGCCCAGTTCCTCCTCGAGCTCGCGCACCAGGGCGGCCTCGGGGCCCTCGCCCGGCTCGAGCTTGCCGCCCGGAAATTCCCACAGGCCCGCCAGCTGCTTGCCCTCCGGGCGCTGGGCGATGAGGATGCGGCCCTGGTCGTCGACCAGTGCAGCTGCGGCGACCAGCAATACGGGACGCTGGCTCATGGCGGGGTCCCGGGGACGCGATAGCTGTAATCGTACTGACGGGCGTAACCGAGCCCGGAATAGAGGCCTATGGCGGCGGCATTGTCGGCCTGTACGTTGAGCGCGGCGACCCTGGCGCCTTCGCGCCTGGCCCAGGCGAGGCCGCTGCGCATCATGGCCGCGGCGAGGCCCTGCCGGCGGCGGGCCGGGTCCGTCACGACATTGCCGGTGATGACCACGCCGTCGGCGACGGCCATGATCGAAGAGGCCACAGCCTCGCCGTCCCGGGTCAGCACGACACCGACCGCCGGCACCTCGAGCGCCGCGAGCAGGTTCTTCATGCCGGCCATGGTCGCGTCGTCATAGGCCTGCAGCCGTTGCGCCACCCCGAGGAAGCTCGGGTCGAGGACGGGCAGGAACTCGGCCCCGCCGTCGGGCTCGTGATCGCCAAGTTCCATGGCCATGAGGTGGCTCGCGTCGATGGTATCCCAGCCGGCCTCGTCGAGCGTCGCGTTAAGTTCAGGGCTCGACAGCGGCGTGATGCGGAACACCGGCCTGATGCGGCGCAGCACCATCCAGGAGCAGGCCGAGATCACCCGCATATCGGCGTCCTCATAGTCGTCCGGATCGAAGCACTGGGTCGAGTTGGCGCGCTTGGTATAGCCACCGGCGGCGCGCCTTACCCAGGCGCCGTCCCAGGCGACCTCAATGCCGGGCCAGGCCTTGAGGCCGGCGCGCTCGAACGTGTCGACATCCGGCAGGGCCATGTCAGCTCCGGTAGTCGCCGTTGATGGTGATATAGCCGTGGGTGAGGTCGCAGGTGTAGACGGTGGCCCGCCCATCGCCGAGGCCGAGGCTGACCGTGAGTTCGAGGTCCTCGCCCTTCATGTAGGCGCTGGTCGCGGCCTCGTCATAGCCGTGGGCGCGTTCGCCGCCCCTGGCGACCAGAAGATCGCCGAAGCGAATGGCGAGCTTGTCGCGGTCGGCGGGCTCGCCAGCCTTGCCCACCGCCATGACGACGCGGCCCCAATTGGCGTCTTCGCCGGCAATGGCGGTCTTGACCAGCGGCGAGTCGGCGATCGACTTGGCGATGCGGAAGGCGGAAGCATCGGAAACGGCGCCCTCCACATGGATGGACACCTGCTTGGTGGCGCCCTCACCATCGCGGACCACATGGATGGCGAGTTCGAACAAGACGTCGGAAAGGGCGGCGCCGAACACTTCGGCCCGCGGGTCTTCCAGCGTGGTGAGCGGGTCGACCGCAGCCTTGCCGGTGGCAAAAGCCAGCAAGGTGTCGGAGGTCGAGGTGTCGCTGTCGACGGTGATGGCGTTGAAGCTGGTCTGCACGTGGCGGGCGAGCAGGGCCTGCAGCACCTCGGCGGAGACTGGCATGTCGGTGACGACGAAGCTCAGCATGGTGGCCATGTCGGGGGCAATCATGCCCGAGCCCTTGGCGATGCCGTTGATCTTGACCTCGAGGCCATCGATCTCGACCACGGCACCCGAGAGCTTGGGGTAGGTGTCGGTGGTCATGATGGCCTTGGCCGGCTCGATCCACGGCGTGGGCGCGAGGCGGGTAGCGGCCTGGTCGAGTACGCCGGCGAATTTTTCCGCCGGGAGGGGTTCGCCGATCACGCCGGTCGAGGCGAGGAAGATCTCGTCGGTGCTGCAGCCCAGCGCCCTGGCGGCGTAGTCGGCGGTGATCTCGACGCTCTCGCGGCCCTTCACGCCAGTGAAGGCATTGGCATTGCCGGAGTTGACGACGAGGCCGCGGGCCCTGCCGCCCGGCAGGTTGGCCCGGCACCAGTCGACGGCAGCGGAAGAGCACTTCGAGCGGGTGAGCACGCCAGCGGCGACAGTGCCTTCATCGAAGGCCATCAGCAGCACGTCGGTGCGGTTCTTGTACTTGATGCCGGCTTCGGCGGTGGCGAAGCGCACGCCCTCGATGGCGGGCAGGTCCGGATAGGACTTGGGAGCAAGGGGAGAAACCGGATGGGCCATCGGACTTTGACTCGTGTTGCGCCGGAAGTGCGAGGGGTGTGCCCGAAAGTGCCGGTATCTGCAAGGGAGGCTGGACCTCCCACCCTCTCCCCGTGGGGAGAGGGAGGGTCGAAGTGCCCTCAGGCAGCTGGCGCGGCCTTGCGGCCGGCAATGAAGGCGCCGAACCGGGTCTGGATCACCGGCATCACGAAGAACACCATGGTGAGCACCATCAGCGGCACGAGGAGCAGGGTCCGCTGCCACATCTGCCAGCCGTCGGTGAACGGGAACAGGGCATAGATATAGAGGGTGATGACCGGATAGACGCCGAAGAACATCAGAAGGGACAGGCGGAGTCGGGAAGCAAGGGTAGGCACCATTTGTCTCCTAAACGATACGGCTCGTTTCATAACGGAACGTGTCGTAACGATCAAGGCTGTTTTTGCGGGCATGGCTGGGTTATCTATTGGGCATGGCTGACGCAGCAGATGAAGACCGCCGCCGTTCCATCGGAGCCCGGCGCAACCCCGACGCACAGGAGGCGATCCTGCAGGCGGGAGAAGCGATCCTTCTGGAGGAGGGGCCGGCTGCGTTCTCGATCGAGGCGGTGGCGCGGCGCGCCCGCGCCGGCAAGCCGACCATCTACCGCTGGTGGCCGAGCCGCGGCACCTTGCTGCTCGACATCTACCATCGCCAGAAGCCGCGGGCCCTGCACGGGCCGACCGATGACCTCGAAGGCGAGATTGCCGGGCTGATCGAATGGTTGTCCGGCTATTGGCAGGGCAGCGCCGGACAGGTGTTCCGGCAAGTGATCGCCGAGGCCCAGCGCGACCCGGCCTGCGCCGAACGGCTGCAGAATTATGCGGTGGAGCGTCGGGGCCACATCGCCGAGATGATCGAGCGGGCGAGGACCCGTGGCGAGGTTCCCGACACGGCCGACCCGCTCCTGGGCGGGGAGATGGTGCAGGCGCTGATCTGGCACCGGCTGCTCACCGACCGCCTGGCGCTGCAGCCGGGCGAAGCGCAGAAGATCGCCGCGCAACTGGTGCGGGGCCTCAGGACCTAGCGGCCGGAGACCTCATCCTTGGACGGTTCAGGATGAGGCCCCGAGAGGCGGCGCGTCAGAACGCGCCGTGGCAGTGCTTGAACTTCTTGCCCGAACCACAGGGGCAGGGCGCGTTGCGCGACACCCCGACCAAGAGCTTGGGGTCGATCGGCTTGAGGGGACCGGTCGGGATCGAAGCGTCGTCGCCGACCGCATCGTTCTCCCCGGTAGTCGGGTCGATATGGGTCTGCTGCAAAGCCGACAGGTCCGGTTCCGGCGGGGGCTCGGGCGGACGGATCTGCAGTTCCACATGGCTGAGCTGCTGGGTGACGCGCTCGCGCAGGGTGCCCAGCAGGTTCTGGAACAGCTCGAAGGCTTCCTGCTTGTATTCGTTCAGTGGGTCGCGCTGGGCGATGCCGCGCCAGCCGACGACCTTGGACAGGTGGTCGAGCGTGGCGAGGTGCTCGCGCCAGAGATTGTCGATCGACTGCAGCACGATGGACTTTTCCACCTGCCGCATGACTTCCGGCGAGTATTTCTCGCGCTTGGCCGCAGCAGCGGCATCGGCTGCTTCCACCAGGCGCTGAGTGACGATCTCGGCGTCGATGCCTTCCTCGGCGGCCCACTCGGCAGCTGGAATGTCGAGGTTGAGCAGGGTCCTGGCCTCGGTCGCCAGCAATTCGGTGTCCCACTGCTCGGGATAGGCGCGCGGCGGGATGGCGCGGGAGACGACGGTATCGACGACGCCGTGGCGCATCTCGTTGATGGTCTCGCCGACGTCTTCGGCATCCATCAGTTCGAGGCGCTGTTCGAAGATGACCTTGCGCTGGTCATTCATCACGTCGTCGTATTTCAGGATGTTCTTGCGGATGTCGAAGTTTCGCGCTTCGACCTTGCCCTGCGCCCGCTCGATGGCCTTGGTGACCCAGGGGTGGGTGATGCTTTCGCCCTGCTGCAGCCCGAGCTTGCTCAGCATGGAATCCATGCTGTCGACCGGGAAGATGCGCATCAGGTCGTCCTGGAGCGACAGGAAGAAGGCCGAGTGGCCCGGGTCTCCCTGACGGCCGGAACGGCCGCGCAACTGGTTGTCGATGCGGCGGGACTCGTGACGCTCGGTGCCGATCACCATCAGGCCGCCGGCGGCAAGGGCCTTCTCCTTGGCTTCGGCAATGGTGCGCCTGATCTCTTCGATCTTGGCTTCGCGTGCCTCGCCCTCCAGGCCCTCGGTCTCGCGCTCGATGCGCATTTCCAAGTTACCGCCGAGCTGGATGTCGGTACCACGGCCGGCCATGTTGGTGGCGATGGTGATAGCGCCCGGCAGGCCGGCATCGGCGACGATGAAGGCTTCCTGCTCGTGATGGCGGGCGTTGAGCACGTTCATCTGGCCGACATTCTTCTTGCGCAGAAGCTCGGCCAGCATTTCGGACTTTTCGATCGAGGTGGTGCCGACCAGCACCGGCTGACCGCGCTCCTGACACTGCTTGATCAAGTCGGCGATGGCGTCGAACTTTTCTTCGGCGGTGCGGAAGATGGCGTCCTCGTCATCCTTGCGCTGGATGGGCAGGTTGGTCGGGATGGTGACCACTTCGAGCCCGTAGATGTCGCCGAATTCTTCCGCTTCGGTCGCCGCCGTGCCGGTCATGCCGGCCAGCTTCTTGTAGAGGCGGAAGTAGTTCTGGAAGGTGATCGAGGCGAGCGTCTGGTTTTCGGCCTGGATCTTGACGTGTTCCTTGGCCTCGAGGGCCTGGTGCAGGCCTTCGGAATAGCGGCGGCCCGGCATCATGCGGCCACTGAACTCGTCAATGATCACCACTTCGTCGTTGCGGACGATGTAGTCCTTGTCCTTGCGGAACAGCCTGTGGGCGCGCAGGGCCGAGTTGAGGTGGTGGACGAGGGCCACGTTCTCGACGTCGTAGAGGGAGTCGCTCTTGAGCAGGCCTTCCTCGGCCAGGCGTGCTTCGAGCTTTTCGATGCCCTGATCGGTGAAAGTGGCGGCGCGGTGCTTTTCGTCGACCTCGAAGTCGCCCTCGTCGATGATCGACATCAGCTCGTCGATGCGCACATAAAGCTCGGAGCGGTCTTCGGACGGACCGGAAATGATCAGTGGGGTGCGCGCTTCGTCGATCAGGATCGAGTCCACTTCGTCGACAATCGCGTAGGCATGGCCGCGCTGCACCATCTGGGCGCGGCTATATTTCATGTTGTCGCGCAGGTAGTCGAAGCCGAATTCGTTGTTGGTGCCGTAGGTGATGTCGGCTTCATAGGCGGCCTTGCGCTCGGCATCGGTGAGGCCATGGACGATGATGCCGGTGGTCATGCCGAGGAAGGAGTAGATGCGGCCCATCCAGGCGGCGTCGCGACGGGCCAGGTAGTCGTTGACGGTGACGACGTGAACGCCCTTGCCGGCAAGGGCATTGAGGTAGACCGCAAGCGTTGCCACCAGCGTCTTGCCTTCACCGGTGCGCATTTCGGCAATGGCGCGCTCGTTGAGCACCATGCCGCCGATCAGCTGCACGTCGAAGTGGCGCATGCCGAGCACGCGCTTGGATGCTTCGCGCACGGTGGCGAAGGCGGGAACGATCAGGTCTTCGAGCGAGCGGCCGGCGGCGAGCTGTTCGCGGAACTCGGCGGTCTTGGCGCGAAGATCGTCATCGCTCAGCTTCTCGAACTGCGGCTCGAGGGCGTTGATCTGCGCCACCTTCGGCTGAAACCGCTTGACCTGCCGGTCCGAAGGCGTTCCGAACAAACGCCGGGCGAGCGCAGCTAGAGCCATAAGGTTCGATCCCTTTCATGTCTCGCGGAGAGCGTAGGGGGCGGGCGGGTGCCCGTCGCTGCCGGTCGCCGGCGCGAGAATAAGCCTTTCAAGGCTTGGAAAAATGCATGGTTCCACCGGGCGGCGGAAAGCTGAACCGATGTAAGAGTGGCCCCTTGTCTTGTCAACGGCAGCCAAATGCGCGAAATCTCGACGGCCCTGCGCAACCGGGCATTGCGGCCCGCCGGCCACGCTCACGAATGGCGGCGCGGCATAATTCGGCCCCGCTCTCGTGATCAAGGCGGCATCCCGACGGAGCAGGCTCCGTTGACCGCAACACCAGCCGGCAGCCAGTGAGCGCCGTTCAAGGAGTTATCCCAAGATGATGAAGTCCAAGCTGCGTCTCGCCCAGGCCGCGAGCGTTCTGGCGCTGGTGCTTTCGGCGACGGCGCTCGTGCCTGCCACGGCGCAGGATGCCGCTGCCCCCGCTGCAACCCCGGGCGAGGCGGCAGCGCCGGCGGTGACCCCGGAAACGGTGGTGGCCACGGTCGGCGGCAGCCAGATCACCGAGGCCGATCTCGGCTTTGCGGCCGAGGACCTGACGCAGGAACTCAGCCAGATGCCGCCGGAAGAGCGCCGGGCGTTCCTTCTGCGTGTGCTGATCGACATGAAGGTGATGGCCGATGCCGGCCGCGATGCGGGCATGGCCGACACACCGCTGTTCCAGCAGCGCCTCGCCTATCTCGAGGATCGCGCCCTGCGCCGCGCCTATTTCGCCGAGACCATCGCCAATGCGGTGACCGAGGAAGCGGTGCGGGCCGAGTACGACGCCTATGTCGGTGATTTCCAGGCGCAGCCGGAAATCCGTGCCAGCCATATTCTGGTCGAGACCGAGGAAGAGGCCAAGGCGATCAAGACCGAGATCGAGGGCGGTGCCGACTTCGCCACGCTGGCGCGGGAGCGCTCGATCGATCCGGGCGCTGCCAATGGCGGCGATCTCGGCTTTTTCGGCCGTGGCATGATGGTGGCTCCGTTCGAGGAAGCCGCCTTCGCGCTCACCGATGCAGGCCAGGTGTCCGATCCGGTGCAGTCGCAGTTCGGCTGGCACGTCATCCGGCTCGAGGAAACCCGCGAGTCGACCCCGCCGGCCTTCGAGCAGGTCGCCGGTCAGCTGCAGCAGCGGCTGTTGATGCGCACCTTCGACGAAACCATCGCCAAGCTGATGGCCGGCGTCGAGGTCGACATCCCCGATCCGGCCCTGGCTGCCGCGGTTCAGGCGCAGACGGAAAGCGAAGACGGCGCCGAAGCGGCTGAAGAAGCCGCCCAGTAAGCAGGCTCAGCAGGTGACGCGGATCTCGGCATAGGTGCTGAGCTCCGCGGTGCCGGCGGACAGCACTGCCAGCATGCAGGCGCTGCCGAGCAGCGGGAAATTGCTGCCGGCAGCCACAACGGAGCCGTCGAGCAGGGTAAGGTAGCCCGGCTCGACGCTCGCAACATCCACCACCGCCGGCGAACTGCACACCGGCCAGGTGTCTCCAGCCGAGACCAGGAATCGCGTTCCGGTGGGCAGGCAGTCGTCAGTGGCTGTGGCCGTGCTTGCGGCGGGCTCCGCCGGTGCAATGGGGGCGGCCGCAGAAGGTGCGCTGCGCCAGTTTTCCTCCAGTACGGCGAGGCGGTTCTCAAGATCGGCGAGCGCAGCGGTGTCGGTCGGGGTTCCGCCCGGAGCAGGTGCGCTCTGGCGCAGCAGGTCCAGGGTCAGCCGCACCTGCGCCAGATCGGTCGACAGGCGCACGATTTCGCGGCGGGTATCGGCGTAAGTGAAGGCTGCGGCGGCGACCGCGGCGACGCCCACCAGCCCCACCGTGAACGCCAGGACGTTGCTCCAGCCGATGCGGCGACGGCGGGTGCGTCGGCGCGCGGATGGCCGTGCCTCCTGGTCCGCGGTCACCTTCACTTCCGGAGCCGCAGGGCTGGGTTCGGTTTCGTCCATTTCGGCCTCCGACTGCCCCTGCTTATCGCAGAGAGTGCGGCCGAACTACGACCGCTGCAAGCGCGGGTGGGGAATGGGCGCGGGCTTGCCGGAGATCACCGGCGTGATGTTTTCGTCCTTGCCGACGCCAAAGAGATTGCCAAAGCCACTCAGGAAGCCGCTCACAGCCTCACCGCGTTCCTTGACCGCCGCGGCTTCCGCAGCGGCGCGTTCCTGATTGGCGAGCACCGAGGCAAACTGAGCCTCGTCGGCCTGCTGCTTGGCCACCAGCGTCGGGTTGCTGTTGGTTGCCGGGCAGGGGCCGAGCGGGTTGAGCGGCGCGCCGGAAGAGGCGTTGAAGATGTACTGGCGGTCGCACACGTCCCAGGCTGGCGGGGTCTTGGTCAGCTCGAACAGGTCATGGCCTTCCTTGATGTCCTTCCAGAAATCGAGGTGGTTGCTCGAGGCCTGGCGGGCCAGGTTGGCGGCGGTCATGCGGAAGGGGAAGATCTGCAGCTGGAAGCTCGGATTGCCGCCCTTGAAGGTTTCGCGGGCGAGGGCATAGATCTCGGCAATGCCCTGGTCGGTCATGGCGTAGCAGCCGCGGGACGAGCAATCGCCATGCACCATCAGGTCCGAGCCGGTGCGGCCATGAGCGCGGTCGAACTTGTTCGGGAAACCGGTGTTGAAGGCCAGGTAGTAGCTCGAGCGCGGATTCATCAGGCCCGGCGTGATGGTGTAGAAGCCCTCGGGGCTCTGCCGGTCGCCTTCCCTGAACTTGGGACCGAGGTCACCCGAATAGGCGCAGATCTCGTAGTCGCGGAACTTGCGGAACTCGCCCGAGGCGGTGCGCTTCCACACTTCGAGAGTCTTTTCTTCCTTGAAGATGCGGATGACCATGGCTTCGCCGGGGGAGGAGCCCATGGCCTTGAGGGCATTCACCGTGCCCGAAGAGAGCGGCTGGTTGTGCCGGTTGTTGTCGCTCTTGGGCAGGAAGCCACCACACGCGGCGAGCCCGAAGGCCACCCACAGCAGGATCAGCACGGAAAGAATCTTGCGCACAAACACGACGACGAACCAGATAGAGAGGACGGCGGCCCCTGCCGGAGCCGGGTTCGCGCAGCATGTACAGAGCTGGTGAACGAAGCCTTTACCACGAGCAGTTTGCTGCCGGAAGCGGGGCCATGTACACGCGGAAGTGAGGGAAGGCCCGCAGCAGTCAGTAGCTGAGCTTGGTCAGCACCATGGAGAGATCGCCCGAGCCGGTGCCGACAATGGCGCGGTAGGGGATGAAATAGCCGGTGGTGCCGAGCGGGGCGAACCAGACCAGCATGCGCTGGCTATTGGCGAGATAGCTGGTGATCTCGCTTTCGCTGTAGTGGCCGGAGATCGGGTCATAGTCGATCGAGCAGAGCACGACCGGCCCCTGGTAGCCGGTGCGCGGCGAAGTGGCGGTGTCTTCGCCGGCATAGGCCATGCGGATGGTGAAGCGCTCGACGCCGGTGAAAATCTCGGCGCGACGGTTGCAGAGGTCGGCATTGAGGGCTCGACCGCGCAAGACAAATGCCGAGAGGAAGTCGCCCACGCCGGTGAGGTGCCGCCGCTCGAGCGGCATACGGTCCCAGGTGTCCAGCACCGGCGGGTCCACCTTGAAGGCGGTCACCGCCCGGTTGGCAAAATCCACCTCGACGGTGAAGCGCTCGCCATTGGCGCGGGTTTCGAGATTGAAACTGTCCGAGACCAGGCCCGAACTGGTGAGGGCGCCCGCCGCCTGGGCGCTGGCGGTGCCGCTGGCGACAATGGCGCCGAAGCCGGCGACGCGAGCCGACAGGTCGAGGCTATAGCGGTTGCCGGTGTCGGAGAGGTCGATATCCATCTGTGCGATGTTGACGCCGCTGATGGTGACCACATAGCTGGCGCCGGCCTCGACCTGGGCGGCGGCGGGCGTCACCGCCAGCAGCGGCAGGGCGAGAAGGCAGGTAAGGGCTGAGCGGATCACGGGCGCGGGCTTTTCAGGCGAATCGGCGTTAGGGTGACCTTGCCTTGCACCGGCGCAGCGTGACAAGGCGCTCGCGGGCGTTTGAGGGCGCCAAAGCTTGACGCAGAGGCCCAAAGTCTCTAGAGACCCGGCAGATTTCACCACAATCGAGGCCCGTCGCGGAGTTTCCGCCACGTAGGACCTTTACACAAACAGGATATCTGCAATGGCTCGTCGCTGTGAACTGACCGGCAAGGGCGTAATGGTCGGAAACAACGTTTCCCACGCGCTCAACCGTACCCGCCGCCGCTTCCTCCCCAACCTGCTCAACGTGACCCTGCTGTCCGAGGCGCTGAACCGTCCGGTCAAGCTGCGCGTGTCGGCTGCGGCGCTGCGCACCGTCGAGCACCGCGGTGGCCTCGATGCCTTCCTGCTCAAGCAGGACGATGCCGACCTGTCGCCGCTGGCGCTGGGCATCAAGAAGGAAATCCGCGCCGCTCAGGCCGCTGCCTGATTTCTTTCGCTTGAGCTGAACGAATTGGCCGCGCGGGTGGTACTCACCCCGCGGCCTTTGTTTTGAGCCAATGGGCTCAAGGCGAACCTGCCGCACCGGTCTGATGCCGGAGAGCGGTGACATAGAGGTGCATTCCCATGCTTGCTCGCTTCGGAGCGGCCGTTGCCGCCATGGTCGCGGTGGTCGCCGCGTCGAACATTCTCGTCCAGTACCCATTCGCGGTCCAGGTGGGGCCGGTGAACCTCGGTGACATCCTCACCTGGGGCGCCTGGACCTATCCGGTGGCCTTTCTGGTGACCGACCTCACCAACCGCGTGTTTGGACCCGCCAAGGCCCGTCTGGCCGTGGTTGCGGGTTTTGCGGTGGCCGTGATCCTGTCGGTGTGGCTGGCCACACCGCGCATCGCCATTGCCTCGGGCACGGCGTTCCTTGCCGCACAATTGCTGGATATTTCCATCTTCCATCGCCTGCGGAACGCCGCCTGGTGGCAGGCGCCGATGTTCTCGTCGCTGGTGAGTTCGGCCCTCGACACGCTGATCTTCTTCAGCCTTGCCATGGCGCCGGTGTTCGCCGGGCTTGATGCGCTGTTCGGGATGGAGGATTCGTCCTTGCCGTTCCCCACGCCGCTCCTGGGGGTAGGCTTCGAGGTGCCGCTTTGGGTGTCGCTGGCGCTCGGCGATTTCCTGGTCAAGCTGCTGCTCGCGGTGCTGCTGCTGGCGCCGTACAGGAGCCTGCGCAGCTGGCTCGCCGCCCGGGCGGTCGCGGCTTAGGTCCAGAGGCGGCTTTGGCTTGGGGAAGACCCCTCACCCTAGCCCTCTCCCCAGGGGGCGAGGGGACGCAGGGGCCGATGACACGAGTTTGTTCGGGGCACTGCAACTGCAACACCGTCCTCTCGCCCCTTTGGGGAGAGGGTCAGGGTGAAGGGCCTTCCAGCAGCGCGAATTCCAGCAGGATGCTGCGCTGCCAGTCGTTGAAGTTGTTGTCCGAGCCAATGAGGATGCGGGTTTCGCCGCCGGGGGCGGTGTGGACCGCGACCGATTCCATGTTGTCGATGTCGCTCCCGCCGGCGGCGAGCAGCAGTTCGCCGCGCATCAGGTTGCCCGGCCGGACTTCGGCGGCGGGGACGCGGCGCAGTTCCATGCGGAAGGTGAACAGCGAAATCCCGCGCTCGAGCACCAGCAGGTCGCCATTGGGCAGGAAAGCGCAGTCGGTGGGGTTCACCACTTCGGAATTGCTGTAGCTCACCGGACCCTTGTCGGCGTTGCCGAGGAACCAGCCGCGGTGATTGCCGTCCTCGTCCAGGATGTCTTCGGCCAGCAGCAGCGTCGAGCCGGCGATCGGCGAGGCCGGCGGCGCGATACAGACCGACTCCAGAGTCTCGTTAGTGCGGGCGTCGGTGAGCCAGTCGGGGATCGCCACTTCGCGCGCGGCGCCGCCGGGGACGCTGTCGGTGAGGGTGAAATCGGCGACCCGGGTCAGGTGCTCGAAGCCCACCCGCACACCCACGGGGACGCCGTCACGGTGGATGGTGTCGACGCTTTCGGCATCCTTGGCATACTGGCGCGGCAGGATTTCGCCCCTGGAGTTGCGCATCGGCTCGATGGTGACGCCGATGAAGCCGAACAGGCGGTTGCTGTCGTCATAGGCGAGGCGGCCCGAAAGGAAATTGCCGCGGTCGGTGACGAACACCACCTGCTGTTCGCTGCCGGTGATGGCAAGCGAAGACAGCCCGCCGAAGGTGTCGTCCTGCGCGCGCATGGCGATACCGCCGCGGAAGATGAGACCCTCCACCGGCTCGTCGAGGCCGGCGCCGCGGAAGCTAGTGATCTGGGTGGAGCGCACCGACACATCCACCGCCGCAGCGGGCGCAGCGAGCGCCAGCACCAGCAGGGTTGCCGCGGCGCCCCCGAGCCTCATGCCCGTGCGCGCCGCCGGGTTTGGGCCGGCATCTCTTCGTCAAAGAGCGATGCGAGTTCGTCGGTCAGGGCGCCCGCCAGTTCCTCGGCGTCGAGCAGGGTGACGGCGCGACGGTAGTAGCGCGTGACATCGTGGCCGATGCCGACGGCCACCAGCTGGATCGGCGAGCGTGTCTCGATGTCCTCGATCACCTGACGCAGATGGGCCTCAAGGTAGTTGCCGGCATTGACCGACTGCGTCGAGTCGTCGACCGGGGCGCCATCGGAAATGACCATCAGGATTCGGCGCTGCTCGGGGCGGGCCATCAGGCGCTTGCGCGCCCATTCGAGCGCCTCGCCATCGATGTTTTCCTTGAGCAGCCCCTCGCGCATCATCAGCCCGAGATTGCGGCGGGCGTGGCGCCACGGCTCGTCGGCACCCTTGTAGATGATGTGGCGGACATCGTTGACGCGGCCGGGATTGGCGGGACGACCGGCTTCGAGCCAGGCCTCGCGCGACTTGCCGCCCTTCCAGGCGCGGGTGGTGAAGCCGAGGATCTCGACCTTTACGCCGCAGCGCTCGAGGGTGCGGGCGAGAATGTCGCCGCAGATGGCAGCGATGGTGATCGGCCGGCCGCGCATGGAGCCGGAATTGTCGATCAGGAGCGTCACCACGGTGTCGCGGAAATCGGTGTCGTTCTCGACCTTGAAGCTCAGCGCCTGCAGCGGGTCGGTGACCACGCGGGTGAGGCGGGCGGTATCGAGCAGGCCTTCCTCGAGGTCGAACTGCCAGCTCCGGTTCTGCTTGGCCATCAGGCGGCGCTGCAGCTTGTTGGCAAGCCGCGCCACCGCGCCGGCGAGGCTTTCGAGCTGCTTGTCGAGCAGGGCTCGCAGCTGGTCGAGCTCGTCCGGGGGGCAGAGTTCGGCCGCCTTGACGATCTCGTCGAACTTGGTGGTGAACACCTTGTAGTTGAACTGGTTCGAAAGCTGGGTGCCGCCGTCCTTCGCCGGGGGCGGCATGGGGGCATCCTCGCCGGCCTCGGCGTCCTGGTCCTCGTCGGAATCGGCCATGTCCGACTCCATGCCCTCGACGTCGCCGGTGTCCTCGCTCTCGCCGGCCTGCTGGTCGTCGGAAGCGTCCTCGCTCTCGCTTTCGCCCTCGCCCTGCTCCGGGGCCTTGTCGGCGTTCTCGCCGTCCTCGGGCTCCTGGTTCTCGTCGGTCTCCTCGCTGTCGTCCGAGGAATCGTCGAGCTCGCTTTCGGGCACGAGGTTGAGGTCGCGCAGCAGCGCCTTGGCGGCCTGGCCGAACCGGTCCTGGTCCTCGTAGAGGTCGAGCAGCTTTTCGAGCGAGGCGCTGCCCTTGCTCTCGATTTCATCGCGCCACAGGTCGACCAGCGCGTGGCCGGAGGGCGGAATGGGCACGCCGCCCAGCTTTTCGCGCAGCACCAGGCCCAACGCCTCGGCGATCGGTGCATCGTCCTTGGCATCGATCTCGGCGAGGTTGGCGCGGAACAGCCGGTCTTCCAGCATCTCGCCGATATTGCCGACCATGCCCGGCATGCGAACGCAGCCAAGCGATTCCACGCGAGCCTGTTCCAGCGCGTCGAACGCCGCCCGGGCCATCGGGTCCATGGGGCTGCGCTTGCGGTGAGTGTCGGGGTCGTGGCTGGCGAGGCGCATGGCCATGGCGTCGCCCTGGCCGCGGGCAATGGCGATGTCGCGCCGGGTGGGCAGCCGGGGCAGGTTGGCAAGGCGGGCCTTGTCGGAGGTCAGCAGCGGGCGGTCGGCCGTGAAGCTGACTTCCACCTCGGGCTTGCCGCCGATGGCGCGCACCGTTGCCCCCATGGCCGCCTTGAACGGCTGGGTGGTGTCGGGCTTGTTGGCCTTGCTGCGCGGGGCTTGTGCCATCTCAGTTCTGTTCCCAGCCGCCCCTCACCGCAACCCTCTCTCCAGAGGGGCGAGGGGGTGCTCCGGAGCTTGGAATGACCACTGCGTTCCCTTCGCCCCTTCGGGGAGAAGGTGGCCCGCAGGGCCGGATGAGGGGTCTTCCGGCTGCACCGGAAGACGGAGGTTGTTACGCCATCACCGCCAGATTGGCGGAGGATTCCGGCAGGTCTTCGCCGAACACGCGCTGGTAGAACTCGGCCACCACCGGGCGTTCGAGCTCGTCGCACTTGTTGAGGAAGGTCAGACGGAAGGCAAAGCCGACATCGCCGCCGAAGATCTGGGCGTTCTCGGCCCAGGTGATCACCGAGCGCGGCGACATCACGGTCGACAGATCGCCATTGATGAAGGCGGAGCGGGTGAGATCGGCGAGGCGCACCATGTTGTTGACGAGCTTGCGGCCCTGCTCGGACGCGTCGTACGCCTTGTTCTTGGCAAGGACGATTCCGACTTCCTTTTCGTGCGGCAGGTAGTTCAGCGTCGTCACGATCGACCAGCGGTCCATCTGGCCTTGGTTGATCTGCTGGGTGCCATGGTAGAGCCCCGAGGTGTCGCCGAGACCGATGGTGTTGGTGGTCGCGAACAGCCGGAAGGCCGGATGGGGAACGATGACGCGGTTCTGGTCGAGCAGCGTCAGGCGCCCGGACTGCTCGAGCACGCGCTGGATCACGAACATCACGTCCGGGCGGCCGGCGTCGTATTCGTCGAAGACGATGGCGACGTTGTTCTGCACCGCCCAGGGCAGGATGCCGTCGCGGAATTCGGTGACCTGCTTGCCGTCCTTGAGCACGATCGCGTCCTTGCCGACGAGGTCGATACGCGACACGTGCGAGTCGAGGTTGACGCGGACCAGCGGCCAGTTGAGGCGCGCCGCGACCTGCTCGATATGGGTGGACTTGCCGGTGCCGTGGTAGCCCTGCACCATGACGCGGCGGTTGTAGGCAAAGCCGGCGAGAATGGCCAAGGTGGTGTTGCGGTCGAACAGGTAGTCTGGGTCGACCGGCGGCACGTGGCCGTTGGGCTCGCGATATCCTTTCACCACCAGATCGGTGTCGATGCCGAACAGGTCCCGCGCCTGGTATTCGGTGTCGGGCAGGTTGGTGAATTCAGTCATGGGATCGGCTCTTGTCGGATCGGGGTGGCGGGAACCGCGCGGTTCGCGGCGCTCTATAGCAGCTAAGTGACGGTGGCGGTAGAGTTGGACAGCGCGGCTGGCCTACTTGGCGACCAGCCCCACCTTTTTCAGATGGGCATAGGCGGCGATGATGGAGCGCAGGCGCTCCTCGGAGGCCTTGTCGCCGCCATTGGCATCCGGATGGTGGATCTTCACCAGGCGCTTATATGCCTGCTTGATCTCGTCCGAGTTTGGCGGCGGCGTCAGCCCCAGGGTTTCGAGAGCGCGCCGGTCCTGCTCATGGATCGGCTTGGCGCGCGGTGCGGTGCCGCCGGGCTGCTGCTTCTGGCGGAAGCGGTAGCGGGCAAACACGCCAAACGGGTCGCCGAAGCGATCACCGAGCTGGGGTCCGACCCCGGCGCGCTGAGCGGTCTTTTGCTGGTAGCGGCCCTGGCCGGTGGCGAAGGTGGAACGCTGCTCGGGCTTGGGCGGCTGGTACAGCGCTTCCTCGAGCTCATCCTTTTCCATGCCGGCGAAGAAGTTGAACGCCGTGTTGTAGTGGCGGACATGCTCGAGGCAGAAATGGTGGTACTGGCCCTCGCTGCGGTGGCCCTTGGGCGCGCGGTATTCACCGGGCTGGCTGCAGCCTTCCCAGTCGCACGGCACTGCATGCACCTCGGGCTTCTCTTCCCGGCGCGGCTTGATGCGGATCGAGTCGAAGATCTTGGATTGCAGTTTCATTCTCGCATAGTAGTGGCCGCACCCCGAAGCGGAGGCGCCGATGTCCGTCAAAGAAACCATCACCCGCAAGCTGACCGAACAGCTTGAACCCGACTTTCTCGAAGTGCTCGACGAGTCGGAGCGGCACCATGGCCATTCCGGTTGGCGGGAAGGTGGTGAAACCCACTTTCGTGTCAGAATCGCGACCCGTCATTTTGACGGGATGACGCGGGTCAGGCAACACCGGGCGATCATGGAAACACTCGATGCCGAACTCAAGGATCGCGTGCACGCGCTTGCGATCGACGTGCTGCCCGTCGGCGGGCCGTACCGGCTGCCAGACAGGGTTTGATACCTCTCCCGAGCGGGAGAAGAAACAGCGGAACTACCGCATCTCCTCGAGAAACGTCGAGACCGCAGTTGGATCGACATTTTTCTCGATGAAGGCCTGGCCAATGCCGCGGGTCAGGATGAAGGTGAGAGCGCCGCGCGAGACCTTCTTGTCCTGCGCAATGGCTGCCATGAGGTCGGCGGTGGAGCCAAGCGTGCCGGGTATGTCCTGCAATGTGGTGGGCAGGCCGGCATTGTGCAAGTGGTTCTTAACCCTCGACATATCCTGACCGGGCGCAAGGCCGAGCCGGGCGGAGAATCCGTGGGCGAGCACCATGCCGATGGCGACGCCTTCGCCATGCAGCAACCGGTCGGAATAGCCGGTATCCTTCTCAAGCGCGTGGCCGAAAGTGTGGCCGAGGTTGAGCAGGGCGCGGACGCCGAGCTCCTTTTCGTCCTCGATGACGACGCGCGCCTTGTGGCGGCAGCAACGGGCAATGGCTTCGCCGCGAGCCGGCCCGCCGGAAAAGATCTCCGCCAGGTGTTCTTCGAGCCAGAAAAAGAAGTCGGGGTCGTCGATCAGCCCGTACTTAACCACTTCGGCATAGCCGGCGGCGAACTGGCGCTTCGGCAGGGTGTCCAGTGTCGACAGGTCGGCCAGCACCAGCCGTGGCTGGTGGAAGGCGCCGATCAGGTTCTTGCCGTGAGGCGAGTTGATGCCGGTCTTGCCGCCGACCGAGGAATCGACCTGCGCCAGGAGCGTTGTCGGCATCTGCACGAAGTCCATGCCGCGCCGGGCGATCGCGGCGGCAAAGCCGGCAAGGTCGCCGATGACCCCGCCGCCAAGGGCGATGACGAGGTCGCCGCGCTCGAGCCGGGCCGCGAGGATGCCGTCGACGGCGCGGCCCAGCAGGTCCCAGGATTTGGTGGCCTCGCCCGGGGGCAGCACGATCTCGCTGTGGCCGAGCCCGGCCGCGTCAAGGGAGGCGATCAGGCGCGGCAGGTGCAGTTCGGCCACGGCAGCGTCGGTGACGATACCGAAGCGGCGTCCGGGAAAGCGTTCAGCGAGAATGGCGCCCGCCTTGTCGATCAGCCGACCACCGATCAGGATATCATAGGCACGTTCGCCAAGGGCGACGTGGACGGCATGGGCGACAGGCACGCTCTATTTCTCCTGCTTGAGGTAGCGCAGCGTTGCCGCGATCACATCGGCGGCAACGGCATCCTGCGGCACGTCGTGGCTGAGCACGGTGACATCCGCCTCGGCATAGATAGGGTAGCGCTCGGCGATCAGCTTTTCGAGCGTCGCCCGTGGGTTCGGGGTCTTCAGCAATGGCCGGTTGGCGCGCCGCGAGACCCGTTCGAACAGGATGCCGGCATCGGCCTTGAGCCAGACCGACACTGCCTCGCCTTTGACCAGTGAGCGGGTTTCTGCATTGACGAAAGCCCCGCCTCCGGTGGCGAGGACCAGGTCGCCATCCTTGAGCAGGCGCGCGATGACCCGGGTCTCGCCGGCGCGGAACTCGGGTTCGCCACGCTGCTCGAAGATCTCGGGGATCGTCATCTGCGCGGCCTTCTCGATCTCCTCGTCGCTGTCGCGGAAGGTCCGTTCGAGACGGTTCGCCACCCGGCGGCCGACAGTGGTCTTGCCAGCGCCCATCATCCCCACCAGCACCAGCGGCCTGCCGGCGAGCAGCCGGACCAGTTCCTGGGCACGGTTCTGCCGTGCTGCCGCCTCCACTCGCGTCACCTGTGGCTCCTGGGGTTGATGCAGGTTATCAATCTGTACGGGCCTGGGCTGTCAAGGATTTCCGTTGCTGGAACCAAGGCCTACACAAATGAAACCATTTGCCGTCAAACTGGACCGCGAAGACACATGATCGGACCCGAATGCCGACCCTGATCCGCCTTGTCATCCTGTTGCTGTTCCTCGCCGCTCTCGCGTTTGCAGGCATGTTTGCGCTCGTCGCCTTCGTCGACCCGACGCAGAAGGAAGTGACGGTCCGGATTCCCACCCGCGACCTGCTCGGGGGTGGCGAGCCGGCATTGCCGGGCGTGCAGTCGCAGTTGCCGGCGCCCTCGCAGCAATCATCCGAGCCAGCCGAACAGCCGGCGCAATGAGCGGCGGACATCTCATCGGGGCCTTCCTCGAGATGATGAGTGCCGAGCGCGGCGCGGCGGCCAACACCATCGAAGCCTACCGGCGGGACCTCGCGGACTATGCCGGCTTCGTCACCGGCCGGGGCGAGACCCTCGAGACC
>JAEYXQ010000144.1 GCA_023431205.1 Pseudomonadota bacterium
GGTGCTGCCGGGGGAAGAGGGTGGGGGCGGATCAGACCTCGGAAAAGCGGTGCTCGATGCGATCGCCCCAGAAGGCGACGTAGTCCTTGATCGGTTCGACCAGCGGACACGGATCGGGATAGAACCAGGCCTGGTCGATGCCGGTCGCGGTCAGGGTCTTGATGCTGTAGTAGTGCGCCTCCCCCTTGTAGGGGCAGGTGGTGCGGGTCTCGGACAGCTCCAGGATGCCGGGCTGGATATCGTCGCGCGGGAAATAGACGCGCACCGGATGGCCGGGCTCGTGCAGTTCGAGGGCGTTGAGGGAGCTGCCGATCTCGGCCCCGTCGAAGGCGACGTGGGCGCGGCCGGCGACCGGGCGAATGGTGATGTCCTTGTCGAGGCATTGCCGCGTCATGTGTACCTGCCACAGTGCTGATTGCATTCGGAGGTAAACGCCTCCGGGCCGGTACGGGTTCACCGGTGCTTGACTCGGTTCGGACCCCCTCCTATATCGCCGGTGTCGCTGTTAGCACTCGCCTCCAGTGAGTGCTAACAGCCGTGAAATTGCCAGTATTGATGCCATAAGGAGCAATCATGGGCTTCCGTCCTCTCCACGACCGTGTGGTCGTCCGCCGCCTCGACAGCGAAGAAAAGACCAAGGGCGGGATCATCATCCCCGACACCGCCAAGGAAAAGCCCTCCGAGGGCGTGATCGTCTCCGTGGGCCCGGGCGCCCGCGACGACTCCGGCAAGATCATCACCCCGGACGTCAAGGCCGGGGATCGCGTGCTGTTCGGCAAGTGGAGCGGCACCGAGGTCAAGCTGAACGGCGAAGACCTGCTGATCATGAAGGAATCCGACATCATGGGCGTGATCGAGGGCTAACCGGCTCTCTCGCGTCCTTTTCCGTATCAACCCAGAACATCTAGGGAGCCAGTCATGGCCGCCAAAGAAGTCAAGTTCTCTACCGACGCCCGCGAGAAGATGCTGCGTGGCGTCAACGTCCTCGCCAATGCGGTGAAGGTTACGCTCGGTCCGAAGGGCCGCAACGTCGTGATCGAGAAGTCGTTCGGCGCTCCGCGCATCACCAAGGACGGCGTCTCCGTCGCCAAGGAAATCGAACTCGAAGACAAGTTCGAGAACCTCGGCGCCCAGCTGCTGCGTTCGGTCGCCTCCAAGACCAACGATGTTGCCGGTGACGGCACCACCACCGCTACCGTTCTCGGCCAGGCCATCGTCGTCGAGGGCGTCAAGGCCGTCGCCGCCGGCTTCAACCCGATGGACCTGAAGCGCGGTATCGACCTGGCGGTTGCCGAGGTCGTCGAGTCGCTCAAGGCCTCGTCCAAGAAGATCACCTCCTCGGCAGAAGTCGCCCAGGTCGGCACCATCTCCGCCAATGGCGAGAAGGAAATCGGCGACATGATCGCCGAGGCCATGCAGAAGGTCGGCAACGAGGGTGTGATCACCGTCGAGGAAGCCAAGACCGCCGAGACCGAACTCGATGTCGTTGAAGGCATGCAGTTCGACCGCGGGTACCTCTCGCCCTACTTCGTCACCAATGCCGAGAAGATGACCGCCGTCCTCGAGGACCCGGTGATCCTGCTGCACGAAAAGAAGCTCTCGAACCTGCAGGCCATCCTGCCGATCCTCGAGTCGGTCGTGCAGTCCCAGCGCCCGCTGCTGATCATCGCCGAGGACATCGAGGGCGAAGCCCTTGCCACCCTCGTCGTCAACCGCCTGCGTGGCGGCCTCAAGGTCGCGGCCGTCAAGGCCCCGGGCTTCGGTGATCGCCGCAAGGCCATGCTCGAAGACATCGCCATCCTGACCGGTGGCCAGGTGATTTCGGAAGAACTCGGCATCAAGCTCGAGAACGTGACCATCGACATGCTCGGCACTGCCAAGCGCGTCGAGATCACCAAGGAAAACACCACCATCGTCGACGGTGCCGGCACCCAGGAAGACATCCAGGGCCGCGTGGGCCAGATCAAGGCGCAGATCGAGGAAACCACCTCGGACTACGACCGCGAGAAGCTGCAGGAACGCCTGGCCAAGCTCGCCGGTGGCGTTGCCGTGATCCGCGTCGGCGGCTCGACCGAAGTCGAGGTGAAGGAGCGCAAGGACCGCGTCGATGACGCCCTGAACGCAACCCGCGCCGCCGTTGAAGAAGGCATCGTGCCCGGTGGTGGCGTCGCGCTCCTCCGCGCCTCGAACGCCCTCACCGTCAAGGGCATCAACGCAGACCAGGACGCCGGCATCGCCATCGTCCGTCGTGCTCTGCAGGAGCCGGTGCGCTGCATCGCCAACAATGCCGGTGCCGAAGGCTCCGTCGTCGTCGGCAAGATCCTCGAGAACAGCTCGGCCACCTTCGGCTACAACGCTGCCACCGGTGAATATGGCGACCTCGTCTCGCTCGGCGTCATCGACCCGGTCAAGGTCGTCCGTCATGCGCTGCAGGATGCCGCTTCGGTTGCCTCGCTGCTGATCACCACCGAAGCCACCGTTGTCGAGGCTCCCAAGGACGCGGCCCCGGCAGCTCCGGGCGGCGGCATGGGCGGCATGGGCGGCATGGACTTCTAGTCCAGCCCAACAAGGACTTCGAAGCTCGTTTCTTCCCAGTTGCGGACTTCGTGGAAAGGCGCGGTGGAAACACCGCGCCTTTTTTCTTTGCCGCCATTCACCATCGCAGCGTCCGTATTTGACTCCCTCGCCGGCGCGTCTATTTTTGCTTTGCCGAGTTCTGGAGGGGAACGGATGAGCTCTCGCTGGCTGATGACGCTGCTGTGCGTGGCCCTGCTGGGCCAGGGCGCCACGGGCGAGGCCCTCGCCCAAAAGACCAAGACCAAGGGCGGCACCGCCCCGCAAACCCAGTCTTCGCCGCCGACCAGCGCGGTGACCGATCTCGACCCCAGCGATCCGGAGGAGCTCGAGGAAATCCTCGACGAGGCGGATGCCGCCTATTTCGCCGACAGCCCGGACTACGAATACGCCTACAAGATGTACCTGCTCGCCGCCGAGGCCGGCAGCACCTATGCAATGAACCGCGTCGGGCTGATGCACGACAAGGGCCAGCATGTGGCCCAGAGCTACACGGAGTCCTTTGCGTGGTTCATGAAGGCCGCGGAGGGCGGCCTGCCGGTCGGCATGAGCAACGTCGCCGACATGTACTACTACGGCGATGGCGTCGGGAAGGACCTCGCCGAAGCCCTGCGCTGGTATACACGCGCCGCCGATGCCGACTACGGCTATGCCATGACGGCCCTGGGCAACATGTATCTCTCCGGCGAAGGCGTGACCGAGGACCATGAGGAAGCCGTCTACTGGTTCCGGCAAGCCTCGGACGCCGGTGATCCGGGCGGGCACTGGTCGCTGGCGCTGCGGCTGCTCTATGGCGATGGGGTCGACCGCGACACCACCCGCGCCGCCGAACTGGCCTATCTGGCGCTGGTCAACGGGCACGAAACTGCGCTCAAGGAATTCAAGATCATCAAGGATGCCGACACCCCGCCGAGCTTCCGCCGCAAGGTGCAGGAACTGCTCAGGCGCGACGGCTTCTACCGCGGGGGCATCGATGGCGATTTCGGCCCGTCCACCCTCCGCGCCATCGAAGCGGCCTATGAGAGCGCGCTCTAGGGAAACAGCAGCAGGCGGATCGCCAGGGCGATCGACACCACCACCACCAGCGGTCGGATGATGCGGGCGCCGTAGCGGATGCCGGTGCGCGCGCCGAGATAGCCGCCGACCAGTTGCCCGGTTGCCATCGCTACCGCCGCCGGCCAGACCACGTCACCGGCCGGGATGAAGATGGTGAGCGCGGCAAGGTTGGAGGTCAGGTTCAGCGCCTTGGTGCTGCCCGAGGCGCGCGTGAGCCCCAGCCCGAACAGCACCACGAACCCGATGGTCAGGAACGAGCCGGTGCCCGGCCCGAAGATGCCGTCGTAAAACCCGATCAAAAAGCCCATCGCCGGCACGAACAGCCGGAACGGCAGCCGTGCGGCGCGGTCCGCATCGCTGAGATTGGGCGCCAGCAGAAAATAAAGCGCGATGGCGATCAGCGCCACCGGCACCGCGATCTGCAGGAGGCCGGTATCGACCTGCCGCACGATCAGCGCGCCCACCAGGCTCCCGGCATAGGTGAACAGGATCGCCGGGATCAGCGCCTTGAGATCGACAAAGCCCCGCCGCCAGTAGGTGAGCGCCGCCATGCCGGTGCCGACTACCGACTGCATCTTGTTGGTGGCGAGCGCGGCCACCGGCGGCAGGCCGGCCGACAGCAGCGCCGGCAAGGCGATCATGCCGCCGCCCCCGGCAATGGCATCGACGAAGCCGGCCAGCATGCCGACGCCGGCAAGGGCAAGAAGAACCAGGGGATCGAGCATGATGGGCTAGGCCGTGTGGTTGTCCGGTGGCAAGGGCTCGGTGACGCGGCGCTCGTAGATCGGGATGTTGATCATCGAGGACATGAAGCCGCTCATCATCAACTGGAAACCGCAGACCAGCGCCGTGGTGGCAACGATCAGCGGCCGCAGCGTGGTGGTCGGGTTGAGATGGCCGAAGCCGCGATCGGCCCATTCGGCGACACCCCAGAAGAGCCCGGCCAGGCCGGCGCCCATCAGCACCAGCGCCGCCAGCAGCACCCGTTCCAGGGTCAGGGATTCAAGCAGCCGGTCATAGGTGCCGGAGGGCGGAATGAAGCCATAGCGTGAGGCGAAGCGCCGGCCGATGATGGCAAAGGCGATGGATTGCACCCCCATGATCACGCACAGGCTGGCGACCAGCAGGGTGTGGATGTCGAAGGTGACCGAGCCATATCGCACCGGTCCGGGCAGCAGAATGGCGCCGACCACCAGCCCGAGCCACAGCAGGGCGATGCCGGGATACAGGAACAGCCAGCGCGGGGAGAACAGCAGCAGGAAGCGCAGGTGCCGCCAGCCATCGCGAAAGGAGCGCAGATGCGGCGCGCGAGACCGCCCGTCGGGGGCAAGCGTCGTCGGCACTTCGCGCACGTCGAGCTGGGCCAGGGTCGCCTTCACCACCATTTCGGAGGCGTATTCCATGCCGGTGGTGCGCAGGTTGAGGCCGAGCACCGCAGCGCGCGAAAAGCCGCGCAGGCCGCAGTGGAAGTCGCCAATGGTGGTGCGGAAGAACAGGCGACCGACGGAACTCAGCACCGGGTTGCCGAGATAGCGATGCAGCCATGGCATGGCGCCTGGGGCAATGCCGCCGCGGAAGCGGTTGCCCATCACCAGGTCAGCGCCGTCGCGCAGGGCGGCGACAAAGGCATCGAGACTGGCAAAATCGTAGCTGTCGTCGGCATCACCCATGATGACGAAGCGACCACGAGCGGCGGCAATTCCTCCGGCGAGGGCGGCGCCATAGCCGCGTTCCGTCACCGTCACCACCCGGGCGCCGGCGGCACGGGCGATCTCCTGCGACCCATCGACCGAGCCGTTGTCGGCAATGAGGATTTCGCCGTCGATGCCGGTGCGGATGAGAAAGCCCTGTGCCTTGCCGATGCAGACGGCGAGCGTCTCGGCCTCGTTGAGGCAGGGCATCAGGATGGTGAGTTCGAGCTCAGGGGCCACCCACGCTCTCCGCGACAGAATCGGTGATCTTGTGCCCTAGGGGCGCGGCCGGTGCAATGCGGGGCTCAGGAGCAGCCGAGCCGCGCCAGCAGGGTTTCCAGTTGCGCCATGCTCTCCGGCGTCCAGTTGGCGGTGCGGGAAACGACCAGGCAGGCCTCGCTCTTGAGCATCACCCCGTCGTCGAGGACGCGCAGGCCATTGGCAGTGAGGGTGGAGCCCGTCGAGGTGATGTCAACGACGACATCTGCCACGCCTGCAGCCGGCGCCGCTTCGGTGGCGCCGAGGCTTTCCACGATCCGGTACTCGGCGATGCCGGCCCGGGCGAAGAACTGGCGGGTGATGGTGATGTACTTGGTCGCCACCCGCATCCAGCGGCCGTGGCGCGAGCGGAAGTCAGAGGCGACGTCGGCCAGGTCGTGCATGTGGGTGACATCGATCCAGGCCTCCGGCACGGCGACGACCACGTCGGCATGGCCGAAGCCGAGTTCGGCGGCAAAGCGCACGGCGTCGGGTCCTGCTTCGCTGGTCTCATGGATCAGGTCGCGGCCGGTGACGCCGAGGTCGATGCTGCCGCGGATCAGTTCGCGGGCGATCTCGCTGGCGGGATAGAAGCGCACGGTGACATCGGACAGTCCGGCGATGCTGCCGAGATAGGAGCGCGCGCCGCCGGGCCGCTCGATGGTGAGGCCGCGGGCCGCAAACCAGTCGCGGGCCAGTTCTTCAAGGCGGCCCTTGGACGGCAGGGCGAGGGTGAGGGTCATTTCGGCCACTCCGCTTCGAGCCGGTCGACCCACAGGGCGCAACCGGCGGCGGCGATGGGGGCGGTGGCGCCCAGCCGCTCGAGCAGCCGGTCGTACTGGCCGCCGGAGACGAGGATGGTGTCGCCCTGCCCGCGCATCTCGAACACGATGCCGGTGTAGTAATCCAGCCGCGGCGAAAAGCTGGCGTCGAAGGAGATGCGTGCTTCGCCCAGCCCATCGAGATGGCGGCGGATGGCGCGGATGGGAGCGCCGAGGAACAGGCGGTGGCGTTCGCCCAGGGTCTCGATCTCGCGCAGCGCCGTCATCGCATCGCCGCGGATGGCCAGATACTGGCGCAGCAGTTTCAGCGTCGCGGCAGGAACCTGCGAAGCGTCGAGCGCCTGCTGGGCGAGGAAGCGGTCGGCGATTTCTTCCGGCGTGCGCCCGTCGGAGAGGCTGAGGCCGGCCGACACCATGCGGGCGGTGACGTCCTCGATCAACTCGTCGCGCGAGGGCTGCTCGCTGCGCGCCGCATCGGGCGCCCGTTCGAGCCGGCTCAGCAGCCGGTCCATGGCTTCGGGGTGGCCGAACCGGTGGCGGATGCGCGAGCGCCAGGCATCGGGCATCTCGGCCTGGGCGAGCAGCGCCTCGAACAGGCCGACGCCGCCAAGCAGCACCTGCGGAACGATGCCATAGATCGACAGCGCGGCGCGGGCGAAGGTGAACACCTGATCGAGCGCGACTTCTCCATCGGGCTGGGCCACGAGTTCGATGCCGGCCTGGTCGAACTCGGCCGGCTTGCCGGCGCGTTGACGGAAGATCGGGCCGAGATAGCTGAACGCCGCCGGATGCCGCTCGCCATTGGCGATGTAGTCGGTGGCGATCGGCAGGGTGAAGTCAGGCCGCAGGCAATATTCCTCGCCCGAGGCATCGGTGGTCAGCAGCAAGCGGCGCCCGAACTCCTCGCCGGCGAGGTCGAAATAGGGTCCGGCCGGCAACAGCAGCGGCGGCGTGGCGCGACAACCGCCCTGGGCTTCAACCAGCGCTTCGAGCTGGGAGCGGCGCATGGCGGCGTTGGTCATGCCACGCTCTCCGCGACCGCTGCGCTCCGAGACCTCATCCTGAGCTTGTCGAAGGACGAGGTCGTGGCACCAACCAGCGCACGACCTCGTGGTTCGACAGGCTCACCATGAGGTCTACTGAAGCGCGGGGGCATCACTGCTCACTCAGCAGCTTCTGGATCGCCGCAACCATGTCCGCGCGCGCGACCTCGAACTGGCCGGGACGCGCTGCCTTCCACTCGGCATTGTCGGTGATCCCGGCGGCGGCCTCTTTCCCGGCGACGAGGTCCTTGACCTGCACCACGCCACGGGCGCGTTCGTCGGAGCCTTCGATGATCACGGCCGGCGCGTTGCGCTTGTCGGCATAGGCGACCTGCTTGCCGAAATTCTTGGTCTGGCCGAGGAACATTTCCGCCCTTATGCCGGCATTGCGGAGTTCGGAGACCATGGCCTGGTAGCCGGCGGTCTGGTCCTTGTCCATGACGAGCACCACCACCGGGCCGACCGGCTGGGTGGCGCCGAGATTGCCGGTGAGCTTGAGCGCATTGGCGAGGCGCGAGACGCCGATGGAGAAGCCGGTTGCCGGCACCGGTTCGCGGCGGAAGCGGGAGACCAGCCCGTCATAGCGGCCACCGCCGCCGACGGAGCCGAACACCACGTCCTGGCCCTTCTCGTTCTGCACCTTGAAGGTGAGTTCGATCTCGAACACGGGGCCGGTGTAGTATTCGAGGCCGCGGATCACGGCGGGGTCGAACTTGATGCGATCAAAGCCATACCCGGCGGCAGCAAACAGCTCAGACATCCGGCGCAGCTCTACGATACCCTCAGCGCCGATAGAAGTGCCTCCGACGATGTCGCTCCATTCGTCGATCTGCTGGTTCCAATGGTCTTCAGCAGATTGATCAGAATTGGGGAGCATGTTCATGCCCACGTACAGCCCAACCTGAGCGATCTGGTGGGCGTCTAGCCCGGCGCCGGGGGTGAAATCTCCAGACTCATCCGTCCGTCCTGATCCCAAAAGCGCCTTAACGCCCTCAGCACCGAGACGATCATACTTGTCGATGGCCCTCAATGCGGTAAGGCGGCGAGCTGCATTTACCTCTCCGCCCAGCCCAACGGCTTCAAGAAGGCCGTCGAACACCTTCCGGTTCGCGATCTTCACCACATACTGGCCGGCAAGGCCGAGGGCGTCCATGACGTCGGCCATCATCATGCACATCTCGGCGTCGGCTTCGGGGCCGGGCGCGCCGACGGTGTCGGCGTCGAACTGCATGAACTGGCGGAATCGGCCCGGGCCGGGCTTTTCGTTGCGGAACACATAGCCCTGCCGGTAGGAGCGGTAGGGCTTGGGCAGCGTCTCGAAGTTCTCCGCGAAATAGCGGGCAAGCGGCGCCGTCAGGTCATAGCGCAGGCTCAGCCACTGCTCGTCATCGTCCTGCAGCGAGAACACGCCGGCGTTGGGCCGGTCGGTATCGGGCAGGAACTTGCCGAGGGTTTCGGTGAACTCGAACAGCGGGGTTTCGACCGGATCGAAACCGTAGCGATGATAGACCTGCTTGATCTTGTCGATCATGGCGCCCACGGCAGCGATCTCGCCCGCGTCGCGATCCTCGAAGCCACGCGGCAGGCGTGGCACGATGAGCTTGGTCTTGTCGGTCATCATTGGTCCTGGAAAGTCGCGCCGTTCCTAGCGGATCGGGGGGCGAGCGGCAACAGGGTGGAGAGGGAGGCCGGCGAACCGGCCTCCCCCGCCCTACATGCCGGGCCTCCTGAGGGGGGCAGGCATGGCGATGCCGTTGTGGATGTCGGTCCAGTGGGCCGCTTCTGCCGCCGGGGGCAGGCCCAGGTCGGCCCGCAGGTAGTCGGGGAGATTGGCGGGCAGCCGCGGCCGGTTCCACCAGGCAGCCACCGCTGCGGTCAGCACCGGCACGAGACCGCGCTGGTGCACGGCATCGGCAATGGAGAATTCGAGGCGCAGCACCACGCTGCGCGAGTCGATCGCGTCGTAGGTCATTTGTTGTCCGGCCGCCATGATGCGTACCGGTCCCTGGGTCAGAGGTGGAGACAGAACCGCAGACGGAGTCGTGGCGCGACCCGTTTTCGGCTCAGATGGTTGTGGTCAGGAAGCGTCCGGAAGAAGGGCCGCCGAAGAAGACACGTCGGGTGTCAGTTTCGGTGCCAGGTGCCTTTGGTAGGTCCCTGACGGAGTACGCAGAGCTTGGTCATGTAGCGCCTCCCTAGGGTTGGCAGTTGTGGACGAAGCGCTTCTAGCTCACGCGTTCGTGAGCCGCAAGCGACAAATGGACAGATTGTCGCAGCGGCTGCGGCTCGTGGCGGAATTGCCACAGCTACCCCGGCCGGACCAGTTTCTGCCGCTCGGCCTCGACCTCGTCGCGGCAGAAACAGCCCTCCACATGGTCGTTCACCAGCCCCATCGCCTGCATGAAGGCGTAGCAGGTGGTGGGGCCGACAAAGGCGAAGCCGCGCTTGCGCAGATCCTTGCTGAGGGCGCGCGAGGCATCGGTCTGCGCCAAGGCACGGATCGCCTGCCAGCTCAGATCGTCTGGTCGCTGCTCCGGCTTCGGTTCGAAGCGCCAGATATAGGCGGCAAAGGAGCCGAACTCGCGCTGCACCTCGAGGGTGCGGGCGGCATTGTTGATCGTGGCCGCGATCTTGCCGCGATGGCGGATGATGCCGGGGTCGGCGAGGAGGTGCTCGACGTCGCCCTCGTCCATCCGCGCCACCCGGGCGACGTCGAAGCCATGGAAGACCTCGCGGAAGCGGTCGCGCTTCCTGAGGATGGTGATCCAGCTCAGGCCGGACTGGAATCCTTCAAGGCAGATCTTCTCGAACAGCCGGGTGTCGTCCACAACCGGCCGGCCCCACTCCTGGTCGTGGTAGTGCCGGTAGAGCGCGTCGTCCCCCGCCCAGGGGCAACGTGGCAGCGAATCGTGGTGGTTTGTCATGCAGATCCCCCGGGCGCAGGCTCAACGGTAACGGAACACAGGCAAATCTGCGCAAAAACCCGTCAGATCGTGTCAGCAGCTGGGCCGGTTTCACCACCCGCTAACCACGTCGATTCACCGCGTGTTGGTCGGCCGGGAAGCATAGTACCGCCGATCCAATGCGGAGCGGAACAATGGCGAGCCTGGTCGGACGGTTGGTGCTTGCAGCAATGCTGGTGGTGGCGAGCGTCGCCCCAACACTGGCGCAACAATGGCGTTTCGCCCCGCCTCCGGGGGTGACGATCACCCATGGCTCGCCGCGTAACGCGTTGATGCTGCAGGCCAATGCCCAGGTGCACCCGGTCTATCTGCGCCAGGTGGTGCAGTACCCCACCAGCGAGCGCAGCGGCACAATCGTGGTCGATACGCGCGCCCACTTCCTCTATTTCGTGCTCGGTGACGGCCGCGCCCTGCGCTACGGGATCGGCGTTGCCCGGGAGGGCTTCGAGTGGCGCGGCACGCACCGGGTGACCCGCAAGGCCGAGTGGCCGAGCTGGACCCCGCCGGCCGAAATGCGCCGCCGCCAGCCCGGCCTGCCCTCGCACATGCCCGGCGGCATCAACAATCCTCTCGGCGCCAGAGCACTTTACCTCGGCTCGACGCTTTACCGTATCCACGGCACCAACGAGCCATGGAGCATCGGCCAGAACGTGTCCTCGGGGTGCATTCGCATGACCAATGAAGATGTGGTGGACCTTTACGATCGCGTCCAACTTAACACCAAGGTGGTCGTTATTTCCTAACGACTCTTCGCCACACTGCGCCGGCGCCCGGTTTTACGGGCAAATGGTGTTGCGGTGGGACCAATGCGACTTCCCTCGAGTCTGATCCGGCGCTTCGTCCACGACGAGCGCGGTGTGTTCGCGGTGATCTTCGGGTTGATGGCCATCGTGCTGGTGGCGGTCGGCGGGGCGGTGGTGGACTATGTCTCGCTGGAACAGGCGCGCAATCGCGCCCAGATCGCCCTCGATGCCGCTGCCCTGGCATTGCAGCCGCAGATCTACAACGCCACGGCCACACCGACCTGGATTCGCGACCGCGCGCGGGCGCTGGTGAACGACCAGATCGGCAACGACAGCCGCATCACGGTGACCATCAACACGCCGGTAATCGACCGCGAAAACGGGAGCCTGCGGCTGAGCGGCAGCTTCGACATGCCGACCTATTTCGTGCAGCTGGTGGGCGTCCGACAGGTGGGTGCAGCCTTTGCCTCGGAGGTCGTGCGCGGGGCCGTGGACGTCGAGGTTTCCGTGGCACTCGACGTTACCGGCTCGATGCGCGGCCAGCCCCTGATCGACCTCAAGGCCGCCGTTCGCGAACTGGTGGATGCGGTGGTGCAGGACGTGCAGACGCCCAACTACACCAAGATGGCGCTGGTGCCCTATTCGCAGGCAGTGAATGCGGGAAGCTACGCCACGGCGTTGCGCGGCCCCGTCCGCGGTCCGCGGGACATCACCAGCATCAGCTGGATGTTCAACACCACGATCAAGTCGATCAACGGTATTTCGCGCGCCAGCCCTGCCACGGTCACCGCGAACGGCCACGGGTTCAACAATGGGGATTGGGTGTATGTCTGGGGCGTTTTCGGCATGTCCCAGATCAACAACCGGGCCTATCAGGTGACCAACCGGACTGCCGATACCTTCCAGTTGGCCGGCGTGAACAGCAGCAATTACGGCTGGCATATCTTCGGGGGCAACGTGCGCCGTTGCGCCAACGCCAACTGCAATGTGGTGGTGAGATCGGACAACCATGGCTACGCTGCGGGCCAGTACCTGCACATCACCGACAGCGCCATCAGCGACCTCAACGATCAGACGCTGCTTGTCGCCAGCACCACGACGCACACTCTCACCCTGAGCGAGTTCCCCACCCCGAGCGGCACCGGAACCCACACCTCAAGCACCGGCAAACTGCACTGCACCTGGCAGACCACGGCGCAGGGCTGCACCTATTACCGCTTCTTGAATACCTCAGGCGGGTACAGCACCCATGCGCTCACCACCTGCGTCACCGAACGTACCCCCAACGGGGCCACAGACCGCCCGCCCACGACAACGCTGATGGGCAGGAACTACCCCGAATCCGGCAATGGCTGCACCAGCCACCCGATCGTCCCGTTGACGGCCAACAAGACCACGCTGCACAACACCATCAACGCGCTGGTGGACAATGGCTCCACCTCGGGCAGCCTCGGCGTATTGTGGTCCTGGTACATGCTGGCCCCCAATCTGGGCTATGTCTGGCCCGCGGAGTCGCGTCCGGCGCCGTACCGTGACAACAACCTGTTGAAGGCCGCGATCATCATGACCGACGGCGAGTTCAACACCGTGCACTGCGAAGGCGTGGTGGCGCGCAATACCGGCAACGGCAGCGGCGGCAGCAAAATCGACTGCAACGCCCCCAACGGGGACCCCTATGATCAGGCGCGCGCCTATTGCAACGCCATGAAGGCGCCGAACACCGGCATCATCGTCTATACCGTAGGCTTCGGCATCAGCGCCGGGACGCCGGCCGCCGACTTCATGAGCTCGTGCGCATCCACGCCCGAGAACGCCTTCCTTGCTCAGAACGGCGCTGCCCTGACCGCTGCGTTCCGGCAGATCGCGCAGAACATCTCGGCGCTGCGCGTGGCGCGATGACAATGTGCGTGCAGTGGGGAGTGGTACCGCCTCCCCGGATCGAACGGGGGACCTCTAGATCCACAATCTAGCGCTCTAACCAACTGAGCTAAGGCGGCAGGGTGGCTTGCGGGAGCTGGGCTCCGGCTGAAAGCGGGCGGAACATAGGTAAAGAATGCGGCGATGACAAGCACCGATTTTGCCTGTTCCGAACCCTGGCATTCACGAGCCGCTTAACCAAATGCCGTATTGGTGCGAGCTCACGGATGCACTGCACTGGACCGCGGTTTTGCCCCGGGATAATGAAGAAACCTTGCAAGGGGGCGGCCAATCTGTACCGAATTGGTACAGCCCACACCGCTGAGTACCGGAGGCGCCCTGGGCGATATGAACGCCGACTGGACCACATCGCCGAGCGGCCAGCGCGTCATGGCGCATGCCGAGGACGCGCGTCCGGCCTGGCTCTGGTCCCAGGACGGGCAGAGCCTGCTCTGGCACAACCCGGCAGCCGAACTCTTTCTCGCCAAGGTCAAGAAGCACGGACTGAAGCGGATGCCGCTTGCCGCCCCGATCAAGGGGCAGGTGCAGCGGATCATCCGGCTCGGCTCGGTGGGCCGGGCCAGCCTTGCCCGCATCCAGTTCCTGGCCGGCGAGCGGCCCGCTTCGGCAACCTGCTCGGTTACGCCGCTGGCCTGGGAGGATGGACAGGCTGCGCTGTTGGTCGTCGGCGTCGATCCGATCGATGAAGACGTGCTGGCACTGGGCGGTGCGGCAGCACAAGATGCGGCGCCGCCGGATGCCGACGTGGTCGCCGAACCGGCGCAGGAGATTTCCCGCGAGCCCGACGAACCAGCCGTTCTCGAGGCTGATACCGGGACCGAGCCGGAGCCTGCGGAAGCGCATGGTCCGCTTGCCCGGGAGGACCTCAGCGAAGCCGACGCTGACGCCTGGGCGGAATCGGTTGAGCCACCTCCCGTCGCCCCGCCGCCGGCAGAGACGGAAACCGATGCGATGGCCGAACCGGCGGTCGAGGCCGACTGGGATCGTGACATCGCCATCGCGGCCGGAGGTCCGGACACTCCGCCGCTCGAGGTTGAACCAACCAGCGAGACGGTCGGCAAGGACGAAGAGCCGGCGGCCGGGGAGGATCGCTCGGTCCGGAACCGGCTGTCGCGACTGATTGAACTGCTGAGTGACGAGCCGTCCGGCCCTGGCGATACGGCGCCCCCTGTCTCGGAAGACACGGCGCCGCCTCCGCCTGACGAGCCCGCCTCGCCCGACCATACTGCCTTGGTCGATCCCGGGCCCGATGCGCCTGGCGATCCTGCAGGGGCCGAATCTTCGCCCCTGTTCCGGGTCACGGCGCGCCGGGTCGTTGCCGCGGATGAGCCGGAGGTGCCGGAGGCGATCGAGCCGCCTGCCGAGCCCCCGGCAATCCCGCCCACCGCTGTGGAGCCGCCCACCGATCCGGAGACGGTCGAGCGTGTCTCGCGCTACAATTTCGATGAGCTTGCCCGCATCCTGACCGACCGGGTCGGAGACAGCGGCCCGCCGTCCCCGGCAGTGCCGGCCAAGACCGGCGAACTTGTCAGCCTCGGCGGCGAGACGCTGGTGCTCAACCGCCTGCCGCTGGGCATTCTGGTGTTCCGCGACCAGCAGATCCTGTTTGCCAACCGTGCCATCACCGAGATGGTGGGCTACGAGTCGGTGGAAAGCCTTCGCCAGGCAGGCTTGGCGGCGGTGTTTCCTGCGGCCGGACCGGACGAGCCGGCGGCGGGGCCAGTCAATCATCTGGTGCAACGCGACGGCACGCTGGTGCCGGTGACGGCTCGCCTGCAGTCGATCTCGTGGCAGGGCCGGCCGGCGCTGATGCTGTCGGCCAGTGCCACTGAAGTCCGCACCGGGCACGAAGCGGCTGTGCGCGCCTTTGCCGAGGCGTTCGCGGAGGTGAGCGGCGACGGGTTCATCGAGGCGAACCGGTCGGGGATGGTCAGCGCGGTTTCGGGCCGCGCCCGCGAAATGCTCGGCGAGACGGTGGCCACGGGGCGGCCGCTGATCGAGTTTATCGCCGATTCGGATCGGGAGACGTTGCGCGGATTTCTGGAGCGGCCTGCCCGTTTCGCGGAAACCGCGCGGCCGGCGGAAATCCTGCGGCTGCGCAATGGCCGGGGCGACCTGGCGCTGTTTGCGCAGGGACAGGCCGGCGTGGTATCGGGCTATTTCGGGCTGGTCCGGCCGCGCGCCGCGCCCTCGGCGGCGGTGCGGCTTGCCGCGGCGGGCAGCGGCAACGATCCCGGCCTGCTGGCGCGCATCAGCCGGGGTGTGCGGCGGCCGCTCAACACCATCATCGGCTTCTCGGACCTGCTGCGGACCGAGGCCACCGGCGCCATCGACGTCGACCGGCAGAACAGCTACGCCGCCGACATCGCCAGTGCCGGGCTCGAGATTGCAGCGCTGGTGGACGAGCTCGAGGATTATGCGCGGCTGCGCGAGGGCCGCTACCTGCCGCAGCGGACCAGCATCGACCTTGCCGGACTGCTCGAGAGCAGCGTTGTTCGGGTTCGCCAGCAGGCGAGCAGCGCGCGGGTGTTCGTGCGCAGCGGCATCTCCGAGCGCCTGCCGCGGATCACCGCCGACCGCGCATCGCTGGCCCAGGCCGTGCTCAACCTCCTGGCGAGCGCCATCGACCAGACTCCCGCCGGCGGCACCGTGGTGATCTCGGCGCAGCACGAGGACAATGGGGGCATCGGCATCCATATCCGGGATGGGTCCGATACGCCGGTCGACATGGCCGAGCGCTTCGTGGTGTTCCGTGACGGCGTCGGCCGCGATGGGCAGGCGCTGGCCCCGGTGCGCTCCAGCGTCGGGCTGGCGCTGACCCGCTCGCTGCTGGCGGTGAACACGTTCTCCCTCGCGGTTGATCCGGCCGGGGAGCAGGGCCTGCTGTTCAGCCTGAGGATACCGGCGGAGTGCGTGGAGCCGGAGAAGTCCGAGGTCGCCGAAGAGCACTGAGATTCCGGTCCGGCAGCGGCCATAGGGTCGAACTTGCTCAACGGGCCCGGTCTCGTAGGAAAGTATCACCGGCCGTGGTGCTGCCATGTCAGTGGCGATGTTCTATTAGGGGCCCGGAACGGCCGTTCGGCCAGTCAAACAGGGGACGAGTATGCAGGCTTGGGTGAAGGCCATTTGGCTGGCGGCGGCGCTGGCGACTTGTGCGGTGCCGGCAATGGCACAACAAAGCGAAGTGCGCATCGGTGTAGCCCTCGAGCCACCGATCCTCGACCCCACCGCCGGTGCTGCGGAGGCCATCGACATCGTGGTCTACCAGAACGTGTTCGAGGGCCTGACCCGGGTCGACCAGAACGGCGCGGTGCAGCCGGGGCTGGCGACCGACTGGACCATCTCCGAGGACGGGCTCACCTACACCTTCACCCTCGCGGACGGCGTGACCTTCCATGATGGGTCGACCTTCGATGCTGAGGACGTGAAGTTCACCTTCGATCGCATCCTGGGGCCCGATAGCGTCAACGCCCACAGGGAATTCTACGAAGTCATCGACAGCGTGACGGTGATCGACCCGCTCACGGTGGAGCTCAAGCTCAGCCGCCAGATCGGCAACTTCCTGTTCGATCTCGGTCGCGGTGATGCGGTGATCGTGGCGCCGGAAAGCGCCGACAACAATGCCAGCGAACCGATCGGCACCGGGCCCTTTGCCTTCGTGCAGTGGGACCGCGGCAGCCGGGTGATCCTCGAGCGCTACGAGCCCTATTGGGGCGAGGCCCCGGCACTGACCCGTGCCACCTACCTCTTCATCGGTGATACCGCGGCAATGACCAGTGCGCTCCTCGCCGGCGACATCGACGGCACCAACAATTTCGGCCAGGAAGCGCTGGCGGTGTTCGAGGGCAACCCGCAGTTCACCGTGCTGGTGGGCTCGACCGAAGGCGAGACCATCCTTGCCACCAACAACCAGAAGACGCCGTTCGACAACCTCAAGGTACGCCAGGCAATGGCGCATGCGATCGACCGCGACGCCATCATCGAGGGCGCGACCTATGGCTACGGCACGCCGATCGGCTCGCACTTCGCCCCGCACAATCCCTATTATGTCGACCTGACCGGCACCTATCCCTACGATCCGGAAGCGGCCAGGGCGCTGCTGGCGGAAGCGGGATATCCGGACGGGTTCTCGGCAACGCTGAAGCTGCCGCCGCTGGCCTACGCTCGCCTGTCGGGCCAGATCATTGCCAGCCAGTTCGCCGAAGTCGGCATCCGGCTGGAGCTGATCAATGTCGAGTTTGCGCAGTGGCTGGAGGACGTCTATTCCAACAAGGACTACGACCTCACCATCATCAGCCACGTCGAGCCGTTCGACATTGGCAACTACGCCAACCCCGACTACTACTTCGGCTACGACAACCCCGAATTCCAGGCGCTGATCGACGAGCTCAATGGCACCACCGACGACGCCCAGCGCCGTGAACTCGCCGTCCGGGCGCAGGAAATCCTGGCCGAGGATGCGGTCAATGGCTGGCTGTTCCAGCTGCCGCAGACCGGGGTATGGAACAGCAAGCTGGCCGGCATGTGGCCGAACTCGCCCATTGAAGGCCTGGTGCTGCGGGACATCCACTGGACTGAGTAGCGATCGCGCCAACGCTGCAGAGAAGGCGGTCAGATGATCGCCTTCTTCGTGCGCCGTGTGCTCGGCTTCGCCGTCACGCTCTTGGTGGCGGCCGCGGCGATCTTTGCGGTGCTGAATGTGCTGCCGGGTGATCCGGCCCAGTTCACGCTGGGCCTCAATGCCTCGCCGGAATCGGTGGCGCGGCTGCGGGCGCAGATGGGGCTCGACCGCCCTGCCCCCGAGCGCTTCCTCGACTGGCTGTTCGGCATGCTGCGCGGCGACTTCGGGCAATCCTATACTCAGCGGGCGCCGGTGGCGCAGCTGATCTGGGACCGGGTGGGGGTGACGGTACCGCTCGCCGCCATGGCAATGGCGATCTCTGCGGCGGTGGGGCTGCCGCTGGGTATCCTTGCGGCCCGGCGCCGCGGCAAGGCGCTCGATACCGGCTTGATGGTGCTGGCGCAGACCGGCATCGCCATTCCCAATTTCTGGTTCGGCATGCTGCTGACGCTGGTATTCGCCGTGGCCTTGCGCTGGCTGCCGCCGGGCGGCTTCACGCCTTGGCACGAAAATCCCGGGCTGGCCTTCCGTGGGCTGATCCTGCCGGCACTGGCACTGGCGCTGCCGCAAGCTTCGATCCTGGCGCGGGTGATGCGCACGGCGCTGGTGGACGTGACCGGGCAGGACTTCATTCGCACTGCGCGGGCCAAGGGGCTGACACTGGGCGAAGCCGTGTGGCGCCACGGGGTGCGCAATGCGCTCCTGCCGGTGCTGACCATTCTGGGGCTGCAATTCGCCTTCCTGATCGCCGGCACCATCATCGTCGAGAACGTCTTCTACCTGCCCGGACTTGGGCGGCTGGTGTTCAATGCCGTGCTCGAGCGCGACCTCGTGCTGGTGCAGGGCGCGACCATCATCCTGGTGCTGGTGGTCACGGCGACCATGCTCGTAACCGACCTGACCTATGCGCTGGTCGACCCGCGCCTGCGGGAGCGGACGACACCTTGAAGCGGCTCCTGCACCATCCCAACCTGACAGTGGGCCTACTGCTCACGGTGGTCTTCGTGCTGGTGGGGCTCACCTCGCTGGTGTGGACGCCCTACCCCATCGAGCAGATCGATATCGGCCGGCGCTTCCTCCCCCCGGGTGCCGATCACTGGCTGGGCACCGACAATCTCGGCCGCGACATGCTGGCCCTAGTAATGTCCGGAACCTTCACCAGCTTTCAGGTGGCGGCGTTGTCGGTCGTGATCGGCGTGGGCATCGGCGTGCCGCTCGGACTGGCAGCCGCGGCCTGGGGCGGCGCGGTGGAGTGGCTGGTGCTGCGCCTCAGCGACTTCATGTTCGCCTTTCCGGCGGTGATCGTTGCCATACTGATCACCACCCTGCTCGGACCCGGCGCGACCAACGCCATCATCGCCATCGGCATCTTCAACATTCCGGTATTCGCGCGGGTGGCGCGCGGCGGAGCAATGAGCGTCGGCACTCTCGATTTCGTGGCAGCCGCCCGGCTGGCGGGGCTCGGGAACGCAGGGATCGCGCTGCGGCACCTGCTTCCCAACATCATGAGCCTCGTCATCGTGCAGGGCACGATCCAGCTCTCGCTCGGCATCCTGTCGGAGGCGGGCCTGTCCTATATCGGCATCGGCACGCAGCCGCCGGAGACCAGCCTCGGGCTGATGCTGCGCGATGCGCAGGGCATGTTCCTCGTCCACCCCTGGCTCAGCATCGTGCCGGGGCTCTCCATCGTCTTCATCGTCATCGCACTCAATATCGCCGGCGACGGGCTGCGCGATGTGCTCGACCCAAGGTTGCGGCAGGACACCAACGATGTCCTTGCTTGAGGCCAATGACCTTTCCGTACGCTTCGGGGTGCTGGAAGCGGTTGCGGACATCGCGTTCTCGATCGCACCCGGCGAACGCTTCGGCATCATTGGGGAGAGCGGCTCGGGCAAGACCATGACGGCGCTGGCGGTCAGCGGGCTGCTGCCCGAGGGCGCGGCACTGTCGGGTGACATCCGCTTCGACGGACAACCCTTGCCCGAGGACGAGCGCGCCATGGCGCGGCTGCGCGGCAAGCGCATCGGCATGGTGTTCCAGGAGCCGATGACGGCGCTCAACCCGCTGATGCGGGTCGGGGCACAGATCGCCGAGGCCATGCGCATCAACCTGCCGTCAGGAGAGCCGGAGGGTGCCGTGTTGGCGCTGCTCGATGAGGTCGGGCTGGCGCCGGATCATTCCACCCGCTTCCCCCACCAGCTCTCCGGTGGGCAGCGGCAACGGGTGATGATCGCCATGGCTCTCGCCAGCGAACCGGACCTGCTGATCGCCGATGAGCCCACCTCGGCCCTCGACCTGATCACGCAGCGAATGGTGCTCGACCTCATCGCCGAGATCTGCGAGCGGCGGCAAATGGCGCTGCTGTTCATCAGCCACGACCTCAAGGCGGTGGCGACGCTGTGCAACCGGGTCGCGGTGATGCATCGCGGCCGCATGATCGAGACCGGTGAAACGGCGACGGTGTTCCGCGCGCCCCGGGAGCCATACACGCAGCGCCTCGTCGCCGCGACGCGTGTGGATGAACACGCCGGTCCAGTGCCGGAACCCGGACCGGTCCTGCTGGAAGCCGAGGCGCTGACTCGCGACTACGCCGGCCGCCGCTGGTTACGGCGCGGTCCGGCCCTGCGCGCCGTCGACTCCGTGAGCTTCGGGCTCCGGCAGGGCGAGTGCCTGGCCCTTGTCGGACCGTCGGGGTGCGGCAAGACCACCCTTGCGCGGGTATTGGTGGGGCTCGACACCGCCACCTCCGGCACCATCCGCTTCGAGGGGCAGGCCTATCGCGGCGCCAACCTGCCGGCAAACCTGCGGCGCGACCTGTCGCTGGTGTTCCAGGACCCGTTCGGCAGCTTCGATCCGCGGCTGACCGTCGCCAAATCGGTGGGTGAACCGCTGCGGCTGGAGCGCGGCATTGACGCCGCCGAGCGGCGCCGGCGCGTGGAGGAGGCGGTGCGGGCGGTGGGGTTGGACGTGGCCATGCTCGACCGCTACCCGCACGAATTCTCCGGCGGGCAGCGCCAGCGGCTGGCGATCGCCCGGGCGCTGGTGACCCGGCCGAAGCTGGTGGTGCTGGACGAGCCGGTGTCGGCGCTGGACGTGTCGGTCCGCGGCGAGGTCCTCGCCCTGCTTGCGCGGCTCAGGGCCGAGCACGGGCTGACCTACCTCCTGATCAGCCACGACCTCGATATGGTGCGAGCCATGGCCGACCGCGTGCTGGTGATGGAGGCCGGGCGGATCGTCGAAGAGGGCCCGCCACAGGCGCTGTTCGCCGCGCCACAACACCGGCTGACGCAGGAGTTGGTGGCGGCGCGGCTGCCCGAGGTGGGTTAGGCCTCCGTGCCCGCGACCTCGTGGCTCCACAAGCTCACCATGAGGTCTATGAGAGTTCGGTGACTGCGAGCTCACACCCGCCCGATATACGCCCCGAACGGCTCGAGGTCGATTTCACCCTCGATCACAGCGGCGGTGACGCCGGGGCAGCCGAGGTCATGCGGCTCCATGCCCGCGGGCACGGCGAATTCGGCAGCGCCGTCGGTCATGTTGAATACGCACAGGAGCTGCTCGCCCTCGGCTTCACGGGTGAAGGCGAGGACGCCGGCGGGTGCGTCGGCCAGCTCGATGCTGCCCTTGACCAGCGCCGGGTGCTCACGGCGGAAGCGGAGCATGGCGCGGTAGAATTCGAGCACTGAACCCTCGATACCGTGCTGGGTATCGACGGCATGAACCAGATGCTCGGCCGGCACCGGCAGCCAGGTGCGCTCGGCCGTGGAGAAAGCGCCATTGCGGACATGGGCCTGCCACACCATCGGCGTGCGGCACCCGTCGCGGCCCTTGAACTGGGGCCAGAACTCGATGCCGTAGGGATCGACCAGGTCATCGAAGGCGAGTTCGGCTTCCTTGAGCCCGAGTTCCTCGCCCTGGTAGAGGCAGACCGAGCCGCGCATGGACAGGATCAGCTGGCAGGCGAGCCGGGTGAACGCCGCTTCCTGCCCGTGCGCCGCCCAGCGGCTCACATGGCGCACCACATCGTGGTTGGAAAAGGCGAGGCAAATCCAGCCATCCGGCGCCGCCGCTTCGGTCGCCGCGATCGACTTGCGGAAGTGCTCTGCGGAGAACTCGCCCCCGAGATAGTCGAAGGTGTAGGCCATGTGCAGGCGCTCGTCGCCCGAGGTGTACTGGGCCATGACGTCGAGCTGGTGCTGGCTGTCGCCGATCTCGCCGACCGTGGTCTTGCCGGGATACTCGTCCATCAGGGCGCGCAGGCGCTTGAGAAAGTCGAGGTTCTCGGGCCGCGACTTGTCGAACAGGTGTTCCTGGAAGTTGTAGGGGTTCACCGCCGGGGCGGTGGAGGCGTTGAAATCCTCCGGCCGCACCACCGGGTTGCTCTCAAGGCCCAACGAGTGGAAGTAGAAGTTGACGGTGTCGAGCCGGAAGCCGTCCACCCCCCGCTCGAGCCAGAAGCGCATGTCGCCGAGCAAGGCGTCCTGCACGTCCGGATTGTGGAAGTTGAGGTCGGGCTGGGAGACCAGGAAGTTGTGCAGGTAGTACTGCATGCGCCGCGAGTCCCACTGCCAGGCCGAACCACCGAAGATCGACAGCCAGTTGTTGGGCGGGGTGCCATCGGGCTTGGCATCGGCCCAGACATACCAGTCGGCCTTCTGGTTGGTGCGGTTCTGGCGTGATTCCGAGAACCACGGATGGCGGTCGGACGAGTGCGAGATCACCTGATCGATGATGACCTTGAGCCCGAGCGAGTGCGCCTTCTGCACCAGCCGGTCGAAATCCTCGAGCGTGCCGAAGCTTGGATCGATGCCCCGATAATCGGAAACGTCGTAGCCGAAATCCTTCATCGGCGAGGTGAACACCGGCGACAGCCAGATGGCATCGACCCCGAGGTCGGCGACATAGTCGAGGCGGGCGGTGATGCCCGTCAGGTCCCCGACGCCGTCGCCATTGTGGTCCTGAAACGAGCGCGGGTAGATCTGGTAGATCACCGCGCCGCGCCACCAGTCGCGATCGAGTTCCTGGTCCGGCTCGGTGCGCGGCTCGGTCATCATGGTTATGGCGGACATGGGGAGCTCCTGGCGAATGCTGGCGGGTGTCTAGCACCATGGTTCGCGCGGGAGAAGGTGGCGAACGCGGGGTTGGTTCCGCGTTCTTTTGCCCATCGGGGAGAGCGAAAGGGGAGCTAGTCCAGCCCCACCTCACCCCTGAGCGCATCGATGCGCTTGCTGGCCTCGGCCTTGCTCAGGTCGTCGGCGAACATCTCCGGCTTTGCCGCCTGTTCGCTCAACGTCTTGAGATAGGAGGCCTGGGCGTCGGTCATCGGATCGTCGCCGGTGGTCCAGTCTTCCGGAGCCTTTTCGAGGTTCGAATGCGGACCGGGATCGACCTTGGGATTAGTGGTGGACATCGGGAGAACTCCTGTGTTTTGTTCTCCCAATGTTCTGGTATGCCAACGGTTCCCTTAGCGGGTGTTGTGCAGCATGCCCTGGAAGGCGCGGTAGCTCGCTTTGGGCGTGCGCTTCTGGGTCTGGTAGTCCACATGAACGAGGCCGAAGCGCTTGGCGTAGCCTTCGGCCCATTCGTAGTTGTCGAGCAACGACCAGGCGAAATAGCCGCGCACATCGGCCCCCTGGTCCTGCGCTGCCTTCACCGCCTGAAGGTGGGCGTCGTAGTAGCCGACGCGGCGCGGGTCGTCGTCGCCCTCGACCTCGGCCATGCCGTTCTCGGTGACGTAGAGCGGGACCTTGGTGTACTCGCTGGAGACGCGCACCAGCAGGTCGGTCAGGCCCTGCGGGTAGATCTCCCAGCCGATATCGGTCTTTTCGAGGTCGCCCTTGACCTGCTCCACCGGCCTGCCCGGGTTGCCAGAGGCCTTGTAGAGGCCGCGCGTGTAGTAGTTGATCCCCAGCCAATCGAGCGGCCGCGAGACGACTTCCATGTCTGCCTCGTAGCCGGAGGGCAGGTTGTCGCCGAGGAAGTCGAGGATTTCCCTCGGGTACTGGCCCTTGAGTACGCCGCCGAGATACCAGCGGTTGAACATGGCGTCGCCAAAGTTGGCGGCCGCCTTGTCGCCCTCGAACTCCGTCGCCGGCTCCGACTTTTCGAGATTGAGCACAATGCCGAGGTTGCGGGCGCCATTGGCGCGCAACGCGTCGATGGCGGTGCCGTGGGCGAACAGCACATGGTGCATGGCGCGCGCGGCAGCGCGGATATCGCGATAACCGGGGGCATGGACGCCGAGGAAATGGCTGAGGAAGGCGACGCACCAGGGCTCGTTGATGGTGGCGGTGGCGGCGAGGCGGTCGCCGAACTTGTCGGCGACGAGCGCCGCGTAGTCGGCGAACCAGCCCGCGATGTCGCGGTTCATCCAGCCGCCCTTGTCCTGCAGCGGCGACGGCAGGTCCCAGTGGTAGAGGGTGGCATAAGGCTTGAGCCCGCGCTCGAGCATGCCGTCGATCAGCCGATCATAGAAGTCGACGCCGGCCTGGTTGACCGCGCCGGTGCCTTCCGGGATCAGCCGGGGCCAGGCAAAGGAAAAGCGGTAGGCATCGAAGCCGCCGTCGCGGATCAGGTCGAGATCCTGCGGCCACAGTTCGTAGTGGTTGCAGGCGTCGCGGCCGGTGTCGCCGCCGACGACGTTGCCCGGAGTGACCGAGAAAGTGTCCCAGATGGATGGGCCGCGACCGTCGCGCTGGCCGCCCTCGATCTGGTAGGCGGCGGTGGCCACACCGAAGGTGAAGCCCGGCCCGAAATTGCTGCGCTCGACTGTGAACATAATGCCCCTCACTCACTCGGCCGTTACCGGTGGAGCAAGGCTGATAACCGAGGAGCAGCGGTTATGCAATCGATTGCGGAAGCATCAGGTGGTGGCGGCAGCCGCGAGTACGGCCCGCGCTATGCCCCGGTATGCGGCCGCTTCCGCTCCATCCGGCTGCGCCACCAGAGGCGGACGGCCGGCGTCGGAGCCCTCGCGGATGGACATCACCAGCGGGATGGCGCCGAGGAACGGCATGCCGAGTTCGGTCGCTGCGCGCTCGGCGCCCCCCGTGCCGAAAATGTCGTAGCGGCGGCCGGTATCGGGAGCGATGAAATAGCTCATGTTCTCGACCAGGCCGAGCAGGCGCACGCCCATGCGCTGCATCATGTCGACGGCCTTCTTGGCGTCGATCAGCGCCAGGTCCTGCGGGGTGGAGACGATCACCGCGCCATCCAGCGTCACCTGCTGGAACAGCGAGATATGGATGTCACCGGTGCCGGGCGGCAGGTCGACGACGAGCACGTCAAGATCTCCCCAGTCGGTTTCGCGCAGGAGCTGCCGCAGGGCCGAAGTGGCCATGGGGCCGCGCCAGACCACCGCCTGGTCCCGGGTCAGCATGGAGCCGATCGACATGGCCTTGAGGCCATAGGCCTCGTGAGGTGTGAAGATGCCGTCGTCGCGGATGGCCGGGCGGCCTTCGAGGCCCAGCAGCTTGGGGATGGAGGGGCCGTAGAGATCGGCGTCGAGGATGCCGGTCTTGAGGCCTTCGGCGGCAAAGGCGAGGGCGAGGTTCACCGCCGTCGTCGACTTGCCGACGCCGCCCTTGCCGGAGCCCACGGCGATGATGTGGCGCACGCCGAGCACCGACGTCTTGCCGGGCGGCTGCGGCGTGCCGTGGGAGAAGCGGGGGCCGGTCTGCTTTTCGGAGGTGATCGACACCATCACCTTGCGGCCCGGCGCCTCGCGCTGGGCGATGGCGATTGCCTGCTCACGCGCGGGCCCGAAGGCCGCCTCCATGCCCTGCGCGACCGAGATGGCGAAGGCGACGGCACCGGGAGTGACGATGATTTCGGAGAGGCCGGCGTAGCCCGCGAGGTCGGCGCCGCCGGGAATTTCCACGGCAGCCAAGGCGGATTTGATGCGGGCGGGAAGATCGGTGT
>JAEYXQ010000176.1 GCA_023431205.1 Pseudomonadota bacterium
TCCAGTTCGGTGAGCAGTTCCGAGCATTCGTCGAAATAGGTCGCCTTGAAGTCGTCGAGCTCGCTCATGCGGATAACTGCCCCACCCTTCTGGATGGCCCTGTCATAGTCAGTGGACGACGCGATGGATGACGCTGATCAGCTTCTCCGGATCGAACGGCTTGACGATCCAGCCGGTGCCGCCCGCCGCCTTGCCCTGGTCGCGCTTGTCCTGCGACGTTTCGGTGGTCAGGATCAGGATCGGCAGGCTCTGGTACTGCCCGCTGGCCCGCACATTCTTGATGAACTCGATGCCGTCCATCACCGGCATGTTGATGTCGGTGATCACCACATCGACCTGCTCGCGATTCAGCACGTCGAGACCCTGCTTGCCGTCCTCGGCCTGCAGCACCTCGAACCCGGCATTGCTCAGCGTATGGTGCAGCATCGCCAGAATGGTGCGCGAATCGTCTACCGTCAGAACCCGCAAACTCGTCATTGTCCCATTATCCCTGAAAACTGGGCCTGCAGACCCAGCCGTTCGATCGCAGTCGTCATCGCTGCGCTCGGCCGCTCAACTCTGAACTCGAATTGGTTTTTGCGTGAGGTTTCGGCGGCGCTGATCAGCATCAGGAGCGCATTGGTCGATACCCGCTCGACGGCGTCTGCCACGACCGTCACCGATCCAACCTCGATAGCGTCGATCAACCCGTCACGGATGCTGTCCAGCGAATCGAGATCGATGATCGCCGGCAGCGCGACGCTCTTGTTCGCCTTGCTGACCATGTTTGAGCAGTGCCCCCGGAGAAACCTCTCCCGCCCGGCAGTTTGTCCGGGAACGGTTTAAGAAGTGCTAAGCCGTCCCCCGGGCGGGGTTTTCCCTTGCGGTGGGAGCCGTCCGAAGGCTAACCCCGTTGTGCCTCCGACAGAATGGTTTGAGATCATGACCCGACCCATCGCCCTGACCGGGCTTGCTCGCGATCTGGCTGCCCGCGCCGATACTGGCCGGCCCATTCGCGTCGGCGTCATCGGCTCGGGGGAAATGGGCACCGACCTTGTCACCCAGATGTCGTTGATGCGCGGCATCGAGATGGCCGCCGTCGCCACCCGTCGCCCCCACACCGCGCTGGACGCCATGCGCATCGCCTATGGCGAGGACTCCATGGGCAAGGTGGTCGACACTCCCGCCCAGGCACGGGCTGCAATTGAAAGCGGCAAGATCGCCGTCACCAGCGCCGACACGCTCGTTACCACCGAAAACATCGACGTCGTCATCGACGCCACCGGCAAGCCCGGCGTGGCCGCCGACTACGACCTCACCGCCATGGAGCATGGCAAGCATCTGGTGATGATGAATGTCGAGGCCGACGTCACCATCGGACCCTATCTCAAGGCGCAGGCTGACCGGCTGGGCGTCGTCTATTCCGTCGGCGCCGGCGATGAGCCGAGTTCGTGCATGGAACTGATCGAGTTCGTCACCGCCCTGGGCCTGCCGGTGGTCGCCGCCGGCAAGGGCAAGAACAATCCGCTCAGGCACGACGCCGTCCCCGATGACTACCGAGAGGAAGCCACGCGCCGGAACATGAACCCGCGCATGCTGGTCGAGTTCGTCGACGGCTCCAAGACCGCTGTGGAAATGACCGCCATCGCCAACGCCACCGGGCTGCTTCCGGACGTGCCTGGCATGCACGGCCCCCGCGCCGACCGCGACGACATGGCGAGGGTGTTGATCCCCCGGGAGGATGGCGGCATCCTCAACTCCTCCGGCGTCGTCGACTTCACCGTCGGCAAGGGCGTCGCCCCCGGTGTCTTCGTCATCGTCAAGGCCGAGCATCCGCGCATCATCGAGCGCATGGACGACCTCCATATCGGCCACGGACCCTACTACGCCTTTTTCCGCCCCTACCACCTGACCAGCCTCGAAGTGCCGCTGACCTGCGCCCGCATCATGCTGACCGGCAAGCCCGACATGGTGCCGCTGCCCACCCCGGTGGCTGAAGTGTGTGCCGTCGCCAAGCGCGACCTCAGCCCCGGCGAGCCGCTCGATGCGATCGGCGAGACCTGCTACCGCTCCTATGCCATGACCGCCGCCGACGCCCGCACTCAGGGCGCCGTCCCGGTCGGCCTGCTCGAGGGCGGCCGCGTCATCGCGACGGTCAGGAAGGGCGAATTGCTGACCACCCGCAACGCGCAACCTGACACCACCACTCGCCTCTTTGCCCTCCGGCAGGAGCAGGACCGCATGCTCGGCTATTCGGCGTCGATCTCTTCCCTCAGCGGCAACGGATAACGCCGCCGCGGCGGCAGCCGGTGGAGGCCGGCGCCGAGCAGCACCACCAGCACGCAGGCCGCGAACAGCACGGCGAAGAGCATCACCGGATCCACCGGTCCGGTCAGCGGCAGCAGCGGCACCGCCGCCGCCGGCGGATGGGTGACCCGCAGCACCAGCATCACCAGCATGGCAAGCCCGACGCAGACCGTCGCCAGCCACCAGGGTTCCGGCACGATCAGCATGGCGAGCACCGCCAGGACCGTGCCCACAAGATACCCGGCGAAGATGTTGATCGGCTGCGCACCCGGCGACTCCGGCTGCCCGAAGACCAGCAGCGCCGTGGGCCCGAGCGGCGCCAGAAGCAAGGGCAGGCCGGTCACCGCCGACAGCCAGCCGATCAGGGTCACGGTAGCCCCTGCGGCCAAGGCGGACTTGCCATGCTCGCGCCAGTCCCGGCGCGGTTCGTGGCGGGCGAGGAAGCGGTGAATCAATGGGTGCATGCCCGCGCTTCTACGCGACGCCTTGCCAGCCGCAAGCACTTCCCGGGCTTGCCCCTCGCAACCTGAGCGCCTAAACCCTGACGCCAGGGATCAGGATTAAACATGACCAGCAACACTATCGACCCGCGCGCCCCGCAACGCGTCCGCCACGAGACCCGGCAGCGCCTCTTGACCGTGACCGCGGTCACCGACATCACCCCGCGCATGCGCCGCTTCAGCTTCACCGGCGACATGGAGGACTTTGCCTCCCTCGGCCACGCCGACCACATCAAGGCGTTCTTCTTCCCAGCAGGCGTCGAGCCCAGGCTGGTGCGCATCGGGCCCAGTGGCGCCGAATACGCTCCCGGCGAGCGGCCGGAGATGCGCGACTACACCCCCCGCTACTGGAACGTCGAGGCGGGCACCATCGAACTCGATTTCGTCCTCCATGGCGATGGCCCTGCCTCCACCTGGGCAGCGAACGCCACGGTCGGCAGCAAGCTCGTCATTGGCGGTCCGCGCGGCTCCGTTGTGGTGCCCATGGCATATGACTGGTACCTGCTGGCCGGTGACGAGACTGCCCTGCCCGCGATCGGCCGCCGCATCGAGGAACTGCCGGCCGATGCCCATGTTGTTGCAGTCATCGAGGTGGAGGACGCGGGCGAGGAACAGCAGTTCCGCACTGCTGCCCGGCTCGACCTCCACTATGTCCATCGCAACGGCCGCCCCGCCGGCACCACCACCCTGGTGCTCGACCGCCTTCGCAGCCTCGATTTTCCACCCGGCGAGGCCTATGCCTACGTCGCCGGAGAAGTGACCATGGCGCAGGCCGCCCGCGCCTATCTCACCGATCACCGCAACTTCCGCCCCGACTACATCAAGGCCGCCGGCTACTGGCGCCTCGGCGTCGCCGACGCCCACGAGGACCACTAGCGTTCTGGTCTGAACTATCGTGCCCGAATGGCAGGAGTGGGAGGCGCCATCTCTCAGGTTCCTTCACCACCCTCGCCACACCGTCGGTGTCACCCCCGCGTTTGTTGTGGCCCCTCGGCAAGAACGCTGATCTCTCCTCCACCCTCCCCCTTGCGGGGCTTCGCGCCGGCCGAAGGCGAAATCGCTCCAGTGGAGCGATTTCAGGCAAGAAGGCCATGAGGGCTGCGCCCGAATGGCTGGTAAGGGAGGGGGTCCCACCGAAGCTTCCTGGACCTCATGGTGAGCCTGTTGAACCACGAGGTCGGTAACACCGCACCTGCGAACTCCCGGCTCCTTCACCACCCCCGCCACACCCCCGGTGTCACCCCCGCGAAAGCGGGGGCCCCGAGATGTCCCAACAGCCGCCAGGTGACAGTACAAGACATCTCAGGATGGATCCCGCTTTCGCGGGAATGACACCGCGTTTGTTGTGCCCCCCCAACCTCCCCCTGAAGGGGGAGGGGCTGCATCGAGTTTACCGCGGCACCTCGGCACCCACCGACCCGTCCCTCCCCCGCCTGCGGGGGAGGTTAGGTGGGGGCTCTTCCACCCAATCTATCCCCCTTATCCCCACCCCCTCCGCATCGTGCATACTCCCTCTCATCTCTTCCGCGCGGGGCGGCCTGCAGCGACCAGTGGCGGAAGGACGGCCGGGCAGGGGGAGGTCGCTCTTTCCCTGGGCTCGAGGGTGGTCCGCTCAGGTTCGGCG
>JAEYXQ010000057.1 GCA_023431205.1 Pseudomonadota bacterium
CATGGATTTCAGCATGGCCACAAGGGTCAGCGCCATGGTGTCGGCTTCGGCCATCACGGCCTCCGGATCGAGCCGGGCAGGACGACCGAAGCGGTTCTTTTTCGGGGTGAGCGCGTCGCGCATCATGTCGTGAACGAGACCCTGGATCATGGTCTCGACAATGATGCCGTAGCCGCCGATATACCAGCGCGGCTCAAGGCCGATCTTGGCATGACGCAGCCCGACGCGGGTGCTGGCCTCGTAGTAGCTGTCGTCGAACTGGCCGGTAAGGATGGCGCGCCAGTGATCGGACTGCTTGGAGTGGGCCCTGTTCATCTGCGACTTGCCATCGAAGAAGCGGGCGACTTCCGGAACGGTGGCAATCTTGCTGTAGAACCGGTCCAGCGCCGGTTCGAGATGACTGCCGGCATGCGCCTGAACACTGGCCAGCCGCGAGCGGCCCTCGACATCAAGCCCGATGAAGTCGAGCCTGTCCTGCAGGGCATTGTCGACAGGCGCAGCGTGTGTGGAGGCAGTACTTGTGGTCATAACCGTGCTCTTGGTCGCAACGTGGCAGCGGAACCGCCGTCCCGTCGGTTCTCGGCCAAGGGTGGTTAATGTTCTGCTGCGATGCGCTTAAGTTCGGGGCCGTGTGCTATTCCGCCGCGCAGGAGCTCGTTCCAGCCTTCCGAAAATGGCGGAATGGGGGGCTGCTGCGTGAGCAGCCCTCTGATCCGGGCCCCAGGTGCTGGTGGCGCCTGAGTGTCAGAACTCGCTCCACTCCTCGGCGACAGCCGCATTGCCCTGGCTCAGATACGACCTGGCGGCGGACTTCACCTTGTCCACCATGCCACGCACCGGATGCGCCGGTGCTGCCGGAGCGACAGCGCCGGTCGCCGCCTGGTCAACGGTGAAGATGCTGATGACCCGGTCGAGCTCGCTGGCCTGCGCTTCGGTCTGCTCGATCGCCGCGTTGGTTTCTTCCACCAGTGCTGCGTTGTGCTGGGTCATCTCGTCGAGAGTGCGCACGGCGACGCTCACTTCGTCGATGGCGGCGGCCTGAGCGCGGCTCGCCTCGGTGATGGAGTGCATCAGCGCGGCGTTCTCGTTGACGGCAGCCAGCATGGCGGAGAGCTGCGCGGCGGCATCGGAGACCAGCTTGCTGCCACCCTTCACTTCACTGGCCGACTGCTCGATCAGCGCCTTGACCTCGGCCGAGGCGGAGGCAGCGGATTGAGCAAGGCGGCGGACTTCCACGGCAACCACGGCGAAGCCCTTGCCGGCCTCGCCGGCGCGCGCCGCCTCCACTGAGGCGTTCAGCGCCAGGAGGTTGGTCTGGAAGGCGATGTCATCGATCATGCCGATGATGTTGCTGATCCTGGCCGAGGATTGGGTAATCCGCTCCATGGCCGAGTTGGCCTGATCCATCACCTCGCCGCTGCGGGTGGCGCTGTGCGACACCGCCTGCGCCTTGCCGTTGGCGTCCTCCGCCATGCGGGCATTGTCGGCCACGGTGCTGGCCAGTTGCTCCATGGTGGCGCTGGTTTCCTCGATGGTTGCCGCCTGCCTGGTGGTGCGCTCGGAGAGGTCGTTGGCACCGGAGAGGATTTCGCCGGTCGCGGTCTTAAGCTGACGGGAGGTGGTCCGGAGCTGGCCGATGACGTCGGTGAGCTTGTCGGCCACGGCGTTGGTGTCGGCCTTCAGGCGCGCAAAGGCGCCCCGGTAGTCGCCCTGCATGCGCTGGGTGAGGTCGGTATCGGCCAAAGCGGCGAGGACAACGCCGGTCTCGCCGATGCCGCGGTCGACGGTCTCAACCAGGCTGTTGACGCTGCCAGCAAGGGCGTTCAGCTCGGGATCGGGGAACTGGGCGTGGACGCGCTTGGAGAAGTCGCCGGCGATTGCGGCGTCGACCACTTCGCCGAATGCGGCCTGCAGCGCCACCATCATGTCGGTGCGCTCGATGCGGCGACGCTCCGAAGCGGCACGCTCTTCCTCGCTCATCTGGCTCATCCTGAGCCCGTTGTCGCGGAACACTTCCACCGCTCGGGCCATGGCGCCGATCTCGTTGCCGCGGGTGCTGTAGGGTATGTCCGCCTGGTGTTCGCCTTCGGCAACCTGCTTCATGGTGGCGGCCAGCTTGGGGATCGGCCGCATCATCAACCGCGACAGGAACCAGCCGGTGGCGCCAAGCACCACCAGGGTGCCCGCCCCCACCATCAGCAACAGCCCCAGCGTCTGGTAGATCACGACCTCCGTCTGGGCCTTGTCGACGCCGACGAACAGCAGGCCTACAGGCGAACCCGACATGTCGAGGATCGGCTGATAGGCGGTGTAGTGCGGCACGCCGGCGATGGGCGCGTCGCCGTAATAGGCCTGACCGGCAAGAAGGCTCGCATGAGCAGGGTGTTCGGCGCCGATTGGGATGCCGATCACTCGCTCGCCATCGGGTCCGACCAAGGTCGTGGTCATGCTGACATAGTCGCCGGCAGCAGCGTCCCAGCCGTAGATGGCGGCCGACTGGCCGGTGATGCGGCCGATGGAGTCGACGATGTCATGG
>JAEYXQ010000159.1 GCA_023431205.1 Pseudomonadota bacterium
GTCGAGGCCCGCGCCGCCCGATGCCTCCGGTTGCCGCCGCCCGCCCGATCCGCTTCAGTGTCGGCGGGAGGAACCGGGCCTGGACGACGAATCGCATCTGCCGCGGCAGTCGCTGCAGGCGCCGCTCGGCAACCGGACGTTCCGGGCGATCTGGATCGCCACCCTCGGCTCGAACTTCGGCGGGCTGATCCAGGCGGTCGGCGCCGCCTGGATGATGACGACGATCACGACCTCGGAGAGCATGGTGGCGCTGGTGCAGGCCTCGACCACGCTGCCGATCATGGTGTTCTCCATCGCCTCGGGCGCCCTGGCCGACAATTTCGACCGCCGGGTGATCATGCTGATCGCCCAGAGCGGCATGCTGGTGGTGTCGCTGCTGCTGGCGGTGATGGCCTTCATGGGGCTGCTGAACCCGTGGTTCCTGCTGCTGTTCACCTTCCTGATCGGGTGCGGGACGGCGCTGTTCAACCCGTCCTGGCAGGCATCCATGGGGGATATCGTGCCGCGGCAGGACCTGCCTGGGGCGGTGACGCTGAATTCCATGGGCTTCAACATGATGCGCAGCGTCGGCCCGGCGGTGGGTGGCCTGATCGTGGCGCTGGCGGGGGCAGGGGCGGCGTTCGCGGTGAACGCTGTGTCCTACGGTCCGCTGATCGCAGCGCTGTGGCGCTGGAAGCCGGTGCGGCCACCGCGGCAATTGCCGCGCGAGAGCTTTGGCAGCGCCATGTGGGCAGGGGTGCGTTATGTGTCGCTGTCGCCGAACCTGACCACGGTATTGTTCCGCAGCTTCCTGTTCGGCCTGTCCGCCATCGCCATCCTGGCGCTGCTGCCGTCGGTGGCGGCGGAATATGTGGGTGGCGGGGCGCTGGCCTATGGCACGCTGCTCGGCTCGTTCGGCCTGGGCGCGATCGGCGGCGCCTTCCTCAATGGCATGGTGCGCGAGCGCTTCAGCAACGAGGTGATCGTCCGCCTCGCCTGCGTCGGCTTTGCGCTCAGCAGCGCCGGGCTCGGGTTCAGCCGCGACCTGGTGCTGAGCCATCTGGTGCTGTTGCCGGCAGGAGCGTGCTGGGTACTGTCGCTGTCGCTGTTCAACGTCTCGATCCAGCTCAGTTCGCCGCGCTGGGTGGTGGGGCGGGCGCTGTCGCTCTACCAGACGGCAACGTTCGGCGGCATGGCGCTGGGGAGCTGGGTGTGGGGTGTCGGGGCGGATGCCTGGGGGCCGGGCACGGCACTGGCGCTGTCGGGGACCGGCATGCTGCTGTGTGCGCTGGTGGGCTTCCGCCTGCCGCTGCCGCAGTTCAATGCCCGCGACCTCAATCCGCTCAACACCTTCAACGAACCGATCATCCGGCTCGACCTCCGGCCGCGCAGTGGTCCGATCATGGTGACCATCGACTATGTGATCGCCCAGGAGGACATCCCGCGGTTTCTCGAACTGATGGCGGAACGCCGGCAGATCCGCATCCGCGACGGTGCCCGGCAATGGGCGCTGCTGCGCGACCTCGAGCACCCCGAGGTGTGGACGGAGAGCTACCATGCGCCGACCTGGGTGGACTATCTGCGCCACAACATGCGGCGGACCAAGGCGGACGCCGAGAACGTCGAGCTGATCCGCAAGCTCCACCGCGGGGAAACCCCGCCCAAGGTGCGGCGGATGATCGAGCGACAAACGGTGCCACTGCGGGATGACACCCCGCTGCGGGAAACGCCGGAGGTTTGAGGGGGCGAAGGCTGGACGAAGGACATGGTGAGGGTGCACCAATCCACCATGCAGGCTGCCTCGGCGGGGCCGGCGCGGCCGCCTACCTCGTCCACATTCCGGGCATGTTTCACCTCAACTATACCGACCTGCCGCTCACCATCGCGGCGCCGGTAGCGCGGGCGCTAGGGCTGACAGGCGCAATGGACTGGCGTCGCGGCCACGACTTCATCAACGCCTATGCCCTCGCCTTCTTCAGCCGGCACCTGAAGGAGGAGCCGCAGCAATTGCTGAGCGGTCGCTCAGAGCGCTTTCCGGAGGTGCAGGTTTGGTCGCGGAAGGAGCTGATGTGAGGGCTCGCTGAGGCGGTGGCTGCTTTCGACCCCATTGTCGCCGTTCGGAGCGCCGCGTTCGGCGCCCGAAACCTGCCGTTCATTCACTTCCACCCGACGGCAGAGTCGGGGACGTCTGCTGAAGAGGTCATCGGGGAAATCAAGCGGCTGCTCAAGATTGAAAAGAACCCACCCACTGTTACCCGCGCCGAAGGTCGCCTCACGCGGCGCGGTGGCTTCTTGAAGAGTACGGCCTCGTCACCGACGACTATCACCGCACACAATGGGTGTGGTTCGCTGTGACCTTCACCGCAATCTGGCGCAATTTCTCCAGCGCTAAGTGGCGGATTGCTGGCGAGATCTCGAAGAAAAGTAGAACGGACGTTCGAGCGTGATGCCGCGAAATTCTGATCTGAGCCCAAAGTGACGAATGCTGCACGATGGGCGAATGTCGACTACCGACCTCACTACGCCAGCGTGCGCGTCATCTCACGGATCAGATCATTTGTCTCTGGTCTCGTCGTTTGGTGCCGATATCGAAGGGCCAAAACAGTTCTTGATATTTCAAGACCATCGATGGGTTTCGACACCAGGCCCATGTCCGAAGGAATAGCGGTGGCTGGCAGGATCACCGCACCTGACCCCTGCCGAGCAAGTTCAACTAACCAATCCACGCGATTTGACCGATAGGCCGCGTAGAGTTCGTGACCATGATCCGCGCAGGTCCCATGCAAAACATCCCGCATTTCGCAATTTAGGCGGTCAAGCATGTCAGTTTTAGCAAGAGTCGAAAGAGAGATCGCTCTTAGTTCAGACAACGGATGCGACTTTGACACCACGACCTTGTAGTCCTCTTCATAGAGATGGTCTATACGATAGAGGTCTTCACTGACCTTCTCTGCGGTGACTACAACGTCAAATTCACCATCTCGTAACCCGGCAAGAAGCTGGACACCCGCAAAAACTGGGTCACTGTGAGCACTGCGGCATGATGCCGGTGTGAGGTCCAGCGCTTTCGGCAAGATTGGCCCTTCTGCTGGGGCCGGTTACGCCAGGATCAGGCGCTTTCCGCACGTACGGACGGACTCATGGCGTGGCGAGACGCTTTTCGTGAAAGACCAGACGGTCGAAGTTGTAGGCCAGGTTCGCCAGCGTCAGTTTTGCCTCGGCGCGGGCGATGCCGATGGTGCGGATGAACAGGCCGAAGCGGTTCTTCTGATGGGCAAAGACATGCTCGATCCTGGCGCGCACCGCCGACTTGGCGGCGTTGGCACGAGCCGTCGCTACCGGCATCGGCTTGCCCTTGGGCTTGCGCCGATGGATGCGGCTGGTGAGCATGCGATCGGCGAGCCAGGCTTCGTTGCTCTGTGAGCGGTAGGCGCTGTCGGCCCAAACCTCGCTACCGGTGTTCTGCCGATCGATGACCTGGCGCAGCATGCGTCCATCGGGATGGGATGCCGAGGTGACGGCAGCAGCGCGGATGAAGCCGTAGCGCCGATCGATGCTGATGTGGCTCTTGTAGCCGAACACCGGCAGCGCGATCATCGGCAGCGGCGTGCCGTCCGATCGGTAGCGCACCTTGCCGCCCACCTTGAGCGTCCAGCGCGCATCGGTATCCTTCTGTGCCGCCTTGGCCGGCTCGTCCGGCCAGATCTCCTGCGCCGTCTTGCCGTCCTTGATCGCCTGCTGCTCGCCATCGGTGTTGCGCTGCCGGGGCGCCGGCACCAGCGAGGCATCCACGATCTGCCCCGACATCGGGATGTACCCCTTCTTGTGCAGTTGCCAGTCGAAGGCCTTCATTACCCGCTTGAGCGTACCGGTCTCTGTCATGCGGTTGCGGAAATGGCGGATGGTGTTCTCATCGGGGGTACGATCACCAAGCGAGAACCCCAGGAACCGCATCCAGCTCAGCCGATCACGGATCATGAACTCCATGCGGGCGTCGGACAGGTTGTGCTGGGCCTGCAGGATCAGGATCTTGAACATGGCCACTGGATCAAAGGGCGGCCGGCCACCCTTGCTGCCGACGCCATAGCCCAACCCTTCAACGAGCCAGCCACGGAAGTACTCGAAGTCCACCGTCCGCTCCAACACCTCGAGTGGATCACCGTGCTGGCTCAGCGCCTCAAGGTGATCGTTCAGGCTGAACAGCGACTGCGGGTCCATGACGTTGCTCCATGATCAAGCATCATCAGTGAATCACGACAGCATCAAAGGCGCGAGGGTTTTTGCGGGTGTCCAGCTCGGCGGTTGACGCAACGATCAATTCTATTTCGGCTTGCGGCAATCGCGTACGAGTACGCTCCATAGCTGCCGAAATCCTGTTGTGGCCAATCGTCTCTCCGACACCGACAGAGATTGGCACCCGCTCCAAGCGCATATGACGGACCGCCTCCGCCTTCGCCTGTCTCGTCTCATCATGAGCCTTCTGCAATCTTGGCTGCATGAGTTTTCCCAGCGTCGTCAGCCTGCATCCCGCACGGTCCCTGACAAACAGGTCACCTCCAAGCTCGTCTTCAAGTTTCTTGATCGCAGTCGTCAAGGAAGGCTGGGAGACATTGGAGGCGCTGGCTGCGTGGGTGAAGTTTCGGTGCTCGCAGACAGCGAGAAAATACCTGATCTGGTTCATTTCCATCGCCGCATTCTCCGTTACATCTTCAGCCACACCATCAAACCAAGTTCAATAGTCAATGTCTATCAAAGAATAGAATTTCGGAATTGGGTACGGGCGCATCCGGCATGGGACAAAAGTGCATCGAAACCAAACCTGAAGCACTTCAAATCAGGAGACGACCATGAAAACGCAAATCCTTCAGACAGTCGCCGCACTGGCGCTGATCACAACTTCTGCAACCGCACAGGACAACCCAATGGTAAATCATACAGCCAGCTACATTGCCATGCCGGCCGCCGAAGGCCAGACCGGAGCTTTCGCGGCGTTTCTGGCTGGTGCCGCAGCGATCGTGCGGGACACAGAGCCGGGCACCGTCCTTTGGTTTGCTCTGCAAGCCGATGACACGCTCGCAATCTTTGACATCTTCGCAGACGAAGAAGCACGCGACGCTCACTTCTCAGGAGCGGTTGCGGCGGCTTTGAACCAAAACGCCGACGCGCTGGTCGACGGCGGATGGGACGACGGTGTTGTGGCGAATATCAACAACTCCGATGTCCTGTCGGTCAAGGCGCCGGTTGATCTATCCACGGCAACGACCGCAACTTACATCAAGCTCAAAGCTGCTCCAGGTAAAGGCCCCGAATTGGCAGCCTTGCTGACCGCCGCCGGCCCCATCGTCGCAGAAACTGAACCCAAGACATTGTTCTGGGCGGCGCTGCAGATTGACGAGACCAACTTCGCCATCTTCGACATCTTTGCCGACAACTCTGGCCGCGAAGCGCACTTTGCCGGACAAGTCGCCGGACTCCTGAATGAAAAGGCTTCACAATTGATCTCAGGTGGATGGGACGACGGTGTGGTGGCAAACGTCCACAACTTCGAAATCCTCGCTACCAAGTAATCTCGAGGTGACTTGAGAAAGAAGTGCCCGGTGCAACCCATCGGGCGCTTTGCTGTTTGAATTTAGATTCACGCCAAAGCGGCCGTGCCGAAACTGGCAAGCGAAGCTCGCACTCGCCTCCGGCTTGGAAAGGGCGGCTATCGGCGGGAACATGTCCGCGCCTTCGCCCAACACGCCGAGATCGCGGACGACGCGGTCTACATCAAGGTCAGCAAAAAACACCCTATTGAGGACGCCGGTAGCCACCAAAGGAGGGAAGTCGGCTGGAATCGTGAGCAATGTCGGCTTTCGGGACGCCGCAAGCGGCAGTCGAACGGCCAGAAAGGGGGCGCATTGCGGTCGAAGTACAGTAGCCTGCTGAACGGCCGCTTTCCCGGCTTGGGCGCCCAGAAGCGGTCGGGCAGCTTGCCACCCAAGTGCGGGCTTCTGCTTACCCTTCGCCTCGCCGGGTCGCTGTTTCCAGGAACGCGAGCAACTCGTCCGCGGGGGTGGGTTTGCCGAGGTTCTGGATGCCGGCGTAGGCGGGGTGGAGCAGGTCGGCGGAGGTGTAGGCGCTGGAGAGGACGAAGGGGATGTTGCGGGCCTTGAGGCGGGCGGCCACGGGGTCGCTGTGTTCGCCGCGCAATTTGACGTCGAGGACGCAGGCGTCGGGGGTGTGGGTGTCCAGCGCCAGCAGGGCCGAGGTGACCGTGGCGGTGGGACCGATCACGGTGTAGCCGGCGGCTTCTAGCAGGCGCTGCAGGTCCATGGCGATCATGAACTCGTCCTCGACGAGGAGAACGGACAGCCCGTTTGGGTGGCGTGGGGACAAGATCGACTAGCCTGTGACCGGCAGGGTGATCAGCACACGCAGGCCGGCGGGGTTGAAGTCGAACTCGGCGCTGCCGCCTTCGGCGCGGGAGCTGTATTCGATGAGGTCGGTGCCGAAGCCGCGCCGCTCTGGTTGTTGCACGGGTGGGCCTCCCTGCTCGCGCCAGTCGAGGAGCAAATGGTCCTTGCCGGCGACGGTTCGGCGTTCCCAACCTATGTGAAGCCTGCCGCCTTCGTTGGACAGCGCGCCGTATTTGAGGGCGTTGGTTGCCAGTTCGTGCAGGATCATGGTGATCGGGGTGATCCGGGACTGCTCGATGGTGACGGCGGGGCCGCCGGCGACCTCCACGCGGTCGCCGCCGATCGGCTCGACCGAGGCGACCACCAGTGATCCGAGGTCAGCGCCACCGCTGCTGGCGGTGATGAACTCCTGGGCACTGAGCAGGGCGGTGAAACGGCCGATGACGGCATCGCGGAATTCAGTCGCGGTGCGGTCCTTCACCTCGGTGCGGTGCAGCAGGGCGCGCACCGAGGCAAGCAGGTTCTTCATCCGGTGCCGGGTTTCGGAGAGGAGGATGTCCTTGTCGGCCTCCGCCTTCCGGCGGTCGGTGACGTCCTCGAACACCACCAGCATCTGGCTGCTGTTGTCGTCCGGGTGCAGCAGCCGGCGGGCGGTGACCAGCATGGTGCGCCGTCCGATCTCGGGGAAATCGTGTTCGACGCGAAACCCGACCACGGCGGTGGATTTCGGCACCACCTCGGAGAGCAGATGCCGCAGTTCGGGAATGTCCCACTGGCCGTTGCCGAGGTCGAAGAGGCTGTGGCCGATGGTCTGTTCGCGCTCGGTGCTGAAGGTGCGGTAGAACGCCGGATTGGCGTTGATCACCGTCATCGACCGGTCGAGCACCGCGTGCGGGTCGGCCAGCGTGTCGAAGATGCCCTGGGACTGCACGTGACTGCTGCGCAGCACTCGGTAGAGCTCTTCGAGAGTCACGTCTGCCTCCGGCGATCTGGTTCACTTGTCGTGCGTAACGCACAACCCCCGCAAGAGGCGTTGCAGTTTTTTTGCAGATGCCTGCGCGCTCTTGCGCAAAGCCGGGCACGCGCTATACTGAACTACATGGTTCAGTATTCAGATGTCCGATTCGATGCTTCGTTCACTGCGCTGTCGGATGCGACGCGTCGGGGGGTGCTGGAGCAGCTTGCCCGGCGGGACGCCTCGATCAGCGATCTGGCCGAAACGTTCAGCATGACGCTGACGGGCATGAAGAAGCATGTCGACGTGCTGGTGCGGGCGGGACTGGTCACCACGGAGAAGGTGGGCCGCGTGCGGACGTGCCGGCTCGGACCGGGGCGGCTCGAGGATGAAGTCAAGTGGATCGAGCGCTACCGCCAGCTCTGGGCGGCGCGGTTCGAGGCCTTGGACCTCGTGATCGAGGATCTCAAACAAAGGGAGAAGACAGATGATGCAACAGGGTGAGGCGCGCCTTGCAAAGAACCGCACGGATGTGAACCGCCAGTCGGACCGCGAGCTGGTGATCACCAGAAGCTTCGAGGCTCCGGCGCGGCTGGTGTTCGAGGCCTGGACCAGGCCGGACCTGCTGATGCGCTGGTGGGCGCCGAAATCGTTCGGCATCACGTTCGTGTCCTGCGAAGCCGATGTGCGCACGGGGGGCAGCTACCGGTTCGTGTTCGGGCATCCCGATTTCGACCAGCCGATGGCGTTCTTCGGACGGTATCTCGAGGTGACGCCGCATAGCCTGATCGCCTGGACCAATGAGGAGGGCGGCGCGCAGGGATCGGTCACCACGGCGACGTTCACCGAGACCGACGGCAAGACGCTGCTGGTGCTGTCCGACCTCTACCCGTCGGCGGACGCGCTCGACGCGGCGATCGCCTCGGGCAGCACAGGGGCCTATCCGGAACAGTTCGAGGAACTGGACGTGGTTCTCGCCGCCCTTGGTGCCGACGCGGCGGGGTAGGGGACGGCGCCGGTTACGCCGGCTGGCCGAAGCGTTCGTCGAAGGCGTAGCCGGCGCCGCGGACGGTGCGGATGGGGTCGGGATCGCGGCCGCGGTTGAGGGCGCGGCGGAGGCGGCCGATATGGACGTCCACGGTGCGCTCGTCGACATAGACGTCATTGCCCCAGACGCCATCGAGCAGTTGCTCGCGGGAATAGACGCGGCCGGGGTGGCGCATCAGGTATTCGAGCAGCCGGTATTCGGTGGGGCCGAGATGGATGTCGCGGCTGCCGCGGCGGACGCGGTGGGTGGTGCGGTCGAGCTCGAGGTCGCCCAGCCTGAGGGCGGTGGTGACGAGGTTGGGGTTGGCGCGGCGCAGCAGGGCGTGGATGCGGGCAATGAGTTCGGGCACCGAGAATGGCTTGACGATGTAGTCGTCGGCGCCGGTGGTGAGGCCGCGCACGCGCTCTTCTTCCTCGCCGCGGGCGGTGAGCATGATGATGGGAACGCGGGCGGTTTCCGCGCGGGCGCGGAAGCGGCGGCAGAGCTCGATGCCTGAGACTTCGGGCAGCATCCAGTCGAGCAGGATCAGGTCGGGAAGCTGTTCCTGGATGTGCTGGATGGCTTCGTCGCCGGTCTCGGCGGCGGCGACGCGGAAGCCCTCTGCCTCGAGATTGTAGCGCAGCAGGATGGCGATGTCGGCTTCGTCTTCGACGACGAGGATGGTGGCGGGCATTGTTTTGCTCCGTCGGATCTAGGACCCCCACCTCCCCTCCCCCTGAAGGGGGAGGGGGAGGAGAGGTCGGTGCGCCGCCTTGCAGGGGAGGCGGGTGGATCGATATCGTGCCCTGAAGGGGGGACCCCCACCCCCGGCCCCTCCCCCCAAGGGGGAGGGGAGGGAAGGCGCGGACAGTTCAGTTGCCGTTGCGCTAGGCCTTGATCTGGACGCGGTGGAGTTCCTGGACTTCGCTGGTGAGCTGCTTGCCGGTCTGGAGGTAGTAGGCGCGCTCGGCGATGTTGGTGGCGTGGTCGCCGATGCGCTCGAGGCTCTTGGCGCAGAACAGGAGCTGGGTGCAGGGGGTGATGTTGCGCGGGTCTTCCATCATGTAGGTGAGCAGTTCGCGGAACAGGGAGGTGTGCATGGCATCGACCTCATCGTCGCGGTTGCAGACGTCGATGGCGGCAGCGGAATCGCGGTTGGCGTAGGCGTCGAGGGCGCCCTTGACCTGGCGCTGGACGAGCGCGGTCATGTTCTTGACGCCGTTGTAGAAGGTGGGCTGGAGATTGAGCCCGTCGAGCTTGAGCGAGCGGCGGGCCAACTGCTTGGCCATGTCGCCGACGCGTTCGAGGTCGTTGGCGACGTGGATGGCGGTGATGATGGCGCGCAGGTCCGAGGCCATGGGCTGGCGGCGGGCGATCATGGAGACGGCCATGTCGTCGATGCGGCGCTGCATGTCGTCGATGCGCTGGTCGGCGATGATGGTGAGGTCGGCCAGTTCGCGGTCGAGCTTGAGCAGGGCCTTGGTGCCGTTCTCGATGGCGAGTTCGACCTGACCGCCCATCTCGGCGATGGACTGGGCGAGGCTGTTGAGCTCCTCGCTGTAGGCGGTGACGATGTGTTCGGTACCGGGGGCGGCCATGTGCTGTCTCCTCAGGTCCGCGATCAGCCGATGCGGCCCATGATGTAGTCCTGGGTCTGCTTGTTCACCGGGTTGGTGAAGATCTCCTCGGTGTCGCCCTGCTCGATCAGGTTACCGAGGTGGAAGAAGGCGGTCTTCTGCGACACGCGGGCGGCCTGCTGCATCGAGTGGGTGACGATGACGATGGTGTAGTTTTCGCGGAGCTCGTCGATGAGTTCCTCGATGATGGCGGTGGCGATGGGGTCGAGCGCCGAGCAGGGCTCGTCCATCAGGATCACTTCGGGTCCGACCGCGATGGCGCGGGCGATGCAGAGGCGCTGCTGCTGACCCCCGGACAGGCCGGTGCCGGGCTCGGCGAGGCGGTCCTTAACCTCCTCGAACAGGCCCGCCTTGCGGAGGGAGGAGACGACGATCTCGTCAAGCTCGGCCTTGTTGCGGGCGAGGCCGTGGATGCGGGGGCCATAGGCGACGTTGTCGTAGATGGACTTGGGGAAGGGGTTGGGCTTCTGGAACACCATGCCGACGCGGGCGCGCAGTTCGACCACATCGAGGCTTGGATCATAGATGTCCTCTCCGTCGAGCTTGATGGAGCCGCCGACACGGGCGCCCTCGATGGTGTCATTCATGCGGTTGATGCAGCGGAGGAACGTGGACTTGCCGCAGCCGGAGGGGCCGATGAAGGCGGTGACGGCGCGGTCGGGGATGTCGATGGAGATGCCGAACAGCGCCTGCTTGGCGCCGTAGTGCACGGTCACGTCGCGGGCAGCGAGGCGGATCGGGCGATCCGGCACATCGGTGGGGTTCATCGAGGCATCCACGGTCTGGTTGGTCATCTTCACCCTGGTGGCGAGCAGGTCCATTTGAGCCTCCTTAGGCACGCTTTTCCAGCCGGGACCGGAGGAAAATGGCGATGGCGTTGAGCAGGATCATCAGGGCCAGCAGCACCATGATGGCGGCGGAGGTGCGGGCCTCGAAGAAGTTGCGGTTCTCGTTGCCCTGCCAGAGGAAGATCTGGACGGGCAGGGCGGTGGCCTGTTCGAGCGGGCTGCCGGGTACCGAGGCGACGAAGGCGTTCATGCCGATCAGGAGGAGCGGGGCGGTTTCGCCGAGCGCCTGGGCAACGCCGATGATGGTGGCGGTGAGGATGGAGGGGAAGGTCACCGGCAGCACGTGGTGGAACACCATCTGGGTGCGCGAGGCGCCCATGCCGAGGGCAGCCTGGCGGAGCGACGGGGGCACGCCCTTGAGGGCGGCGCGGGTGGCGATGATGATGGTGGGAAGCGTCATCAGGGTCAGCACCAGACCACCGGCCAGCGGCGCCGAAAGGGGCAAGTGGAAGGTGTTGATGAACAGGGCGGCGCCCAAGAGGCCGAAGACGATGGAGGGCACGGCGGCGAGGTTGTTGATGTTGACCTCGATAAGGTCGGTGAGGCGGGACTTCGGCGCGAACTCTTCCAGGTAGATGGCGCTGGCAACGCCGATCGGCACGGCCAGGACAATGACAATCATCATCATGTAGAGCGAGCCCATGAAGGCGCCGGCGAGACCGGCCGCGGCCGGGGCGGCACGGCTGTCGACGTTGAAGAACAGGCTCCAGGCGAAATTGCGGGTAATGGTGCCGTCGGCGTAGAAAGCGTCGGCCAGGGCGCGGGCGGGGGCGGAAAGCTGCTGCTGGGCGTCCGGCAGGTCGCGGTTGATACGGCCCGTGAGCCAGTTGTCGACGTTGGCGGAGGCGAGGAGGCTCACACTCACCGTCTGGCCGAGCAGGGATGGATCGCGCACGAACATCTCGCGCAGCGTATGCCGCTCGCTGGTTTCGACAATGGTCTGCAACTGGCGGGTATCGATCTCGAAGCCGGCCGGGGCGGCGCGGCGGATGGCGTCCTCGACGATGGTGTTCCAGTTCAACATGGCCAGGTCGCGCTGCCAGGCGAGCTGGGCGGCACGGAAATCGGCGTCGGACTGCCCCGCCTGCTGCGTGGGCGCAGGACCGACGTCGATTACGGCGGGATCAAAGAACACTTCGGCGTGCAGGCGCGACTGCTGGAAGGAGGGCAGACCCTTGGAGATGATGGTGGTGAACAGGATCGCGACGAAGCTGAGTGCGAGGAGCACGGCGGCGATGCCGAGGCCGCGGAAGATCGCTTCGCCACGATGACGGCGGGCGAGGGAGGCGCGTATGCGGTCGCGGTTGAGCGAGGGGCGGGGAGCGTCGGTGTCGGACATTATTCGTACTGCTCCCGGAAGCGGCGGACGATGTAGAGCGCCACGATGTTGAGGATCAGGGTCATCCCGAACAAAGTGAGGCCGAGGGCGAAGGCGACCAGCGACTGGGGGCCGGCGAAATCGGTGTCGCCGGTGAGCTGGTTGACGATGGACACGGTGACGGTGGAGGTCGGCTCGAACGGATTGGCGCGCAGGATCGGGGCGTTGCCGGCGGCGAGCACGACGATCATGGTTTCGCCGATGGCGCGGCTGACCGCGAGCAGGAAGGCGCCGACGATGCCGGGAAGGGCCGCCGGCAGCAGGACGTTGCGGATGGTCTCGGACTGGGTGGCGCCGAGGCCAAAGGCGCCATCGCGGAGCGTGCGCGGGACCTGGTTGAGAATGTCGTCGCTCAGCGAAGAGATGAAGGGAATGATCATCACCCCCATCACCACGCCGGCAGTGAGGGCGGAGGTAGCGCGGATATCGACGCCGATGAGGTCGCCGAAGCCGGCAAGGAACGGGCCGACGGTGACGAGGGCAAAGAAGCCGTAGACGATGGTGGGGATGCCGGCGAGAATTTCGATGACCGGCTTGACCACGGCGCGGACGCGGCCGGCGGCGTACTGGTTGAGGTAGATCGCGGTCATCAACCCAATCGGCAGGGCGACCAGCATGGCGATGATGCTGATCATCACCGTGCCCCAGAGCAGCGGCAAGAGGCCATAGTCGCCGGTCGCCTGGTTGCCGGTGGTGGAGAAGCCGGGGTTCCAGACCGTGCCGAAGAAGAAATCGAGCGGATTGACGAAGGTGAAGAAGCGGATGGCTTCGCTCAGCAGCGAAACGACGATGCCGACGGTGGTGAGGATTGCAACGCCCGAACAGGCGAGGAGCAGCAGCCGCACCACGGTCTCGACCTCGTTGCGGGCGCGCAGGCGCGGCGCCATGCGGGCGCGGGCGTAGAGCAGGGCGGCGATGCCAAGGCCGGCGGCGGCGAGGATGACCACCAGGGTGACGATCAGGTTGAAGCGGGCGAGCGCCTCGCCGGCGGCGGCTTCATGGGGCTGCAGTTCCCCCGCTACGCCGTAGCCGGAGGCGATGGCGCGGATGCGCTGAAGGGCAGTCTCGAGGGCTGTGCCGGTCTGGGCCGCCACATCGGCGGGCAGCAGGCCGATGGCGTAGTCGCGGGTGAGGGTGTCACCGAACAAGGCCCAGAGGATCAGCACGGCCAGCGCGGGGATGAGGGTCCAGATGGCGAGGCGGGCGCCGTGATATTGCGGGCGCGAGTGAGGGCGTGTGCTGCTGGAAGCGTCGGCGGACGCAAAGGCGCGGGCCTTGGACCAACCCAGAGAGTAGCTCAGGCTCAGCAGGATGAGCAGCAGGGCTGCGACGATCCACATGTTCACGGCTGAGCCCCTGTGTTGATGGGTGAGGACGGGGAGGCGCGACCGCCTCCCCGAAGGTATCCTAGAGGTCGGCGGCGGTGAGCGCGGTGCCGGCTTCGAAGCTGCCGAGCACTTCGGCGGTGACTTCGGCGGGCTGCGGGATCAGGCCGGCAGTCTCGAGGGTACCACCGGCGCCGGTCATGGCGTCGGAGAGGAAGAACTGGACGTATTCCTCGATGCCCGGGACGACGCCGATGTGCTCGCCCTTGACGTAGAAGAAGAGCGGACGGGAGACCGGGTAGTCACCCGAAGCGATGGTTTCGAGCGAGGGGGTGACGCCGGAAACGGTCGCGACCTTCAGGGTGTCGCGGTTCTGGTCGTAGAAGGAGAGGCCGAAGACGCCGACCGTGTCAGGGTTGGACTGCAGGCGGGCAAGGGTCTCGGTGTAGTCGCCGGCGATCTCGACCACCACGTCCTGGCGGAAGCTGGTGCAGGCGGCTTCGAGTTCCTCTTCGCCCAGCTCCGGCAGGCCGGCTTGTTCGCAACCGGCGGAGACGACGCGCTCCTGGAAGACTTCACGGGTGCCGTGGTTGGAGCCCGGGATGGCGAGGGCGATCTTCTGGTCGGGGAGCGAGGGGTCGATCTCGCTCCAGGTGGTGTAGGGGTTGTCGACCAACTGGCCATCGACGGGGACCTTCGCGGCGATGGCCTTGTAGACATGGACGGGCTCGAGGGCGAAGTCACCGGCGTTGGCCGAGGTCGCAAAGACGATGCCGTCGAAGCCGATCTGGACCTCGCGGATGTCGTTCACGCCGGCAGCGTTGCAGGCCTCGATCTCGGAGGCGCGGATGCGGCGCGAGGCATTGGCAATATCGATGGTGTTTTCGCCGACGCCTTCGCAGAACTGGCGCAGGCCGCCGGAAGAACCGCCCGAGCCGACGACCGGGGTGTTGAACTCGGGGAAGACGGCGCCGAATTCCTCGGCAACGATCGAGGCGAAGGGCAGGACGGTGGAGGAGCCGGCGATCTGGATGGTGTCGCGCGACTGGGCGAAGGCGGGGGTGGCGACGGCGAGCGCGAGGACGGCGGCACTGACGGCGAGTGCGGATTTCATGGCAGGTCCTTTTCGGAATTCGGTTCAAAGCGAGCTGGCCGGCGACTTCGGAAACGCCCCTGCCGCCCAGTGACGGGGCAGACCATAGGGAGCACCGGCAACGCTTTTATTGCAGTTGCGTGACTGGTTTGTGACGAGTCAAGTGACTGAAACTTATTGGAAACTTTGACGGTACGTCCGCGGAGATGCGGGTTCGTGACAGTGTCGGTGACGGTTGTGGAAGCAGGCGCTAGCGCAGCAGCGGCCGCAGTTCTGCCTGCACCCGGCGCAGCAGCGGCAGGAAGTGGGCGATCATGTGCGAGGTGGGGGCGCGGGAGGACTGGGCGCCAACGTTGAGCGCCGCGACCACCTGCCCCTGCGTGTTGAACAGCGGCACGGCAATGGAGCAGAGGCCGTTCTCGAGTTCTTCGTCGATCACGGCAAAGCCCTGGGCGGCGATCACGGCCAGTTCGGTCGCGAGGCTTTTCGGATCGGCCTTGGTGCGGGCGGTGTAGGCGACGAGATCGGAGCGGGCGATGATGTCGCGGGCACGCTCCTGCGGCAGGGCGGCGAGCAGGATGCGGCCCATCGAGGTGCAGTAGGCCGGCATACGGGCGCCGGCGCCGAGGCTGATCGACAGCACCCGGCGGTGGGCGGCGCGGGCGATATAGAGGATCTCGGTGTCATCGAGCACCGCCACGGACGAGCTTTCGTTGAGCTCGGCGGAGAGTTCGTCGATGAAGGGCTGGACCAGCCGCGGCATGGGGGTGGCGGCAAGATAGGTGTGTCCGAGCTTCAGCACGCGTGGGGTGAGGCGGAAGAACTTGCCGTCGTAGCTGGCATAGCCGAGTTCGGTCAGGGTCAGCAGGTAGCGGCGGGCGGTGGCGCGTTCGAGGCCGGTGCGGCGGGCCACGTCGGTGATGGACTGGCTGGCGTGCTCCTCATCGAAACACTCGATCACGGCGAGCCCCCTGGCGATGCCGGCAACGGACTCCCCCCTGCGCATCGGCGTGGCTCCTGTGACGTGCCCGTCAGGGATAGTGTGCGTGAGCGTTGGGGGCAAGGGCAGGCCGCCGGCAGGAGATCGGTGCAATTGCAGCGATGCCCGTAACTCAACATTGGCCATCGTCGGGCGCGGTCTGGAAACCCCTCTTGACCCTCACGTTCTCCCCTCAGTTCGAATGCACAGAGGCCAACTCAATGCGTACTCAAGTTTCAGTGGTCGCGCTCGCGACCGCCCTTCTCGCCACCAGCCCAGCCACGGCCCAGATCAGCCTTGGCGGCGACGGGCTTGGTGTCAGCATCGGGGGCGACAATGGCGTCAATCTCAATGTCGGCGCCGGAAGCGAGGGGCTCAATGTCGACGCCGGTGTCGGCGGCAGCGACGGGCTCAATGTCGGTGCCGGAGTGAATGCCAATGACGGGCTGAATGTCGATGCTGGTGTGGGCCTGGGCGGCAGCGACGGGATCAATGTCGATGCCGGCGTGGGCGTCGGCGGCAGCAATGAACTCGTCGATGTCGACGTGGATGCGGGCGTCGGTGGCGCCAATGGCATCAATGCCGACGTCGATGCCGAGATCGGCGGCGAGGTCGGACCGAATGGCGGCCGGCTGATCAACCTCGGCTCGCAGGGGGAGGTGGTGGACGTCGATGCGGGCGGGGAGAATGGCAGCACCCGCGTCGGTATCGCTGCCCTCGACGAGACGGCTCGGGTAGAGGCGTTGATCGGGCGCATCGGTGACCCGGAACTGCCCGATGGCGATCTGGACTCTGTTGTCGATGACCAGCGGGTGGGCATCGTGGCCCTCGCAGACCTGCTGAACGGCGAGAGCCTGGCAGAGGTGGAAGCGGCCATCGACCTGAACTCGGATGGCCGCACCGAACTGCTGGAGGCGCTGGGCGCCAGCGAGGTGCTGGGCTCCATCCTCGGGCGCGAGGGCATTGCCATCGAAGATGTGCTGTCGGTCTCCGTGGCTGACGACGGCGCCACCGAAATCGTGGTGCTCGGCGGTGGCGAGGATGCCGATGGCGAAGGCGAGGGCTTGCTGAGTGGCGCGGCCGGCCTGACCGAAACCGAGCTGGCGGACCTGGACATCGATCTGCTCAGCGATGAGGAACTCGCCGAGGTCGACCTTGCCCTGCTGCCAGAGGAAGAGCAGCGGGTAGATGCGGTGCTGCGGCTGCTGTCGACCGGCGGATCGTCCGAGGGTGAGACAGGCACCGAGGGCACGACCCGGGTGGTGGACCTCAATGTCCTGCTCGGCGAAGATGCGCTGGCCATCGTTGACGAGGCGCTCGGCGATACGGTGCTTGAGGTCGATGCGGAGCTGACGGCGCAGCTCGAAGCGCTCGGGATCGATCCGGAAGCCGTGGTTGCCATTGGAACGGATGCCGGCGGGAATCAGCGGGTGTTCCTGAATACTGCGGTGCTGTTGCCGGGTAGTGGCGATGCCGGCGGTGGCGGTAGCGGCTCGGGCAGCGGTGGCGCTGGTGGCGGTAGCGGCTCTGGCGGCTCGGGCAACGGCGGCACGGGTGGCGGCACCGGTGACACGGGTGGTGGCACCGGTGACACGGGTGGCAGCACCGGCGGCTCGGGTGGCAACACCGGCACGGGTGGCGGCACGGGCACCGGCGGCAACAGCGGTACGGGCGGAGGCGCCAATAGCGGCGGCAACACTGACGCTGATGCTGGCACCGACACGGACACGGCCACCAGCGCTGGTGCCGGGGCGGCTGCGGGAACGGATGCCGCCGGACTCGACCTGGTCGCTACCCTCGATTGCGAGGTTGGCGGTGCGGCGCTCGGCCAGGGAACAAGTGCGTCGCCGGCAACGATCGCCCAGGCCAGCAGCCTCGAACTGGTGCGGGTAGTCGGTTGCGACCAGACGCTCGCCTCGGACGACATCGAGCGGGTGCGCGATGCCCTCGAAAGCAATGCAGCGATCACCGAGGCGATCGACGCCGTCGGCCTCAGCCTCGAGCAGGTGATCGGCGCCACGGTTTCGGGCGAGGTGGTGACGGTGTTCGTCGAGCAGCCGGTCGCCTGATCCACACCTAGGCTCACGCGAAGGGCCGGCGTTCCGCGCCGGCCCTTTCTTGATTCAGCCGTTGGCGATCTCGAGCAGGGTGTCGGCGTGACAGGGGCCGTCGAGCGGGCACCAGCAGGCGAGGTTCTTGCCCCGGAGGGACTGGCGGATGTCGGCAGCCAGTGCCGCCTGTTCAGGCTGCCGGATGAACTCCCGGTATTGCCGGACCAGTTCAGCCGGCGGGCCACTGCCCGGACCAATGGCGAAGGGGTTGCCGAAGCGGGTGGTGCGGTCGACCTTCACCGTATCGGGCGGCATGCGCCAGCCCTTCTGGCGCGAGAGCTGGACGCGAACTGGGCGTGGGCTGTCGGACATGAGCATCCTTCGGTTTGACCCATCCAAGCGCAGCTCCGGCGGCGGGGCAAGATGGGCAAGGGCTGGAACAATCACCTGCTGCGCGGGTTCACCCGGCAACCCACAAAGGATCCCGGCAGATGAACCGTCGCCTTGTCATTGGAATCGTCGTGGCCCTGGCAGTGCTTGCCTTCGCCGCCATCATGTTCACCCTCAACTTCTCGGGCGCCGAGGCGAACCGGGAGACCATCGAAGAGAATGCCCCCGCAACCGCCGAACCGGTCGATTCCGACCAGACGCCGGCGGGGCAGGGTGCCCCCGACTCGATCGGCAGCGCCGATGATGCCGCGGAAGAGCCGGACGCGCCGCAGCCGGCTGCGCCCGAAACCGTCACGCCGGACGGGGTGGCGCCGGCCGGCACGGAGACGGCGCAGTAGGAATGCGTGCACGCGGGCGAACCAAGGCATCGGGGGCAGCGGCCCAGCACCTTGCCCGTAGCGACCTCGACGAACCGCCGGCGGCCATCCGCAGCGACAATGCCATCCTGTTCGTCGGGGCCGGCGTGTCGATGAGCGTCGGCCTGCCTTCTTGGTCAACGCTGGCGCGTGTTCGCGCCGAGTAAGTGGTGGGCCCACCAGGACTCGAACCTGGAACCAGACCGTTATGAGCGGTCGGCTCTAACCATTGAGCTATAGGCCCACGGGGAGGGTCTTAGCAAAGCGCGGGCCGGTGTCAAAGGGAGTCTAGTGCTGCCAGACGACGAGACCGGCGGCGGTGGCCATCATGGCGCCGGCGGTCTTGTTGAGGCGGCTGAGGGCGCGGGGGCTGGTGAACATCTGGCGGGCGGCGGCGGCCAGCCAGGCATAGCCGCAGCCGATCAGCAGCAGCACGACGATCACGATGGCGGTCAGCTCGGCAAAGGCGAGCGGCGTCATCTGGTCGAGCGGAATCACCGTGGGCAGGATGGCGAGATAGAACACGATGGTCTTGGGGTTGCCCATGGTGAGGGAGAAGCCGGCGAGAAAGGTCTTCCAAGCGTCCTCATTCCTGGGTTTCATCTGCTCGGCGCCGGGACGGGCGGTCCAGAACTTCCAGGCAATGTAGAGCAGGTAAGCGGCACCCGCCCAGCGGACCACCACGAACACCGGCCCGAACCAGGTGGCAATGGCGGCGAGGCCGAACACGGCGAAGACGAAATAGACGAGATCGCCCGCAAGAATGCCGAGCACCATCGGGAAGGCCCCGCGGAAGCCGCCGCCGAGGGCGCGCGCCACCACGGCTGCCACGCCCGGCCCGGGGACCAGCACGGCAATGGCATAGGCAATGGTGAAGGCGGCGAGCGTGAAAAGGTCCATTTGGGCACCGGTGCGAACGGGCCGGGACATTACTCCCCGGCACCGCACCTGCCAATGGGCGGTTGCGCCGCAGCGGCCGTGCCCCTAGATTGCACGCAGCGCAACCCAACAGGACGGTGCCCCGTGGATCTGAGCCCAAAAGCAATGCCGATCAGCCTTGCCCACGGGGATATCCATGCCTGCATCCATCGTTCTGTCCGGACTTTCGCTCGCTACGCCTGACGGGCGTCCGCTTCTTTCCCATATCGATCTCAGTTTCGGTCCGGTCCGCACCGGGCTGGTCGGGCGCAACGGCGTCGGCAAGTCGACGCTGCTGCACGTGATCAGCGGTGAACTGGCGCCCGCTGGTGGGCGGGTGACCGTGGACGGCCGCGTCGGTGTGCTGCGCCAGGCGGTTTCGGCGGGCGAGCGGACGGTGGCCGACCTGTTCGGGGTGTCGCAGGCGCTCGCTGTCCTTGACCGCGCGGTGTCCGGCACGGCGACGGCCGAGGAACTGGCGGAGGCAGACTGGACGCTGGAGAGCCGCCTGGAAGAGGCGCTGGCGCGGCTCGGGCTGGCGGTGGAGCCAAGCCGCCCGCTGGGGACGCTGTCGGGTGGGCAGCGAACGCGGGCAGCGCTGGCGGCGCTGGTGTTCACCGAGCCCGACTTCATCCTGCTCGACGAGCCGACCAACAATCTCGACACCGACGGCCGCAGGGCGGTGGTCGACCTGCTGGCGAGCTGGCGGGGCGGGGCAATCGTGGTCAGCCATGATCGCGAGCTGCTGGAGACCATGGATGCGACCGTGGAACTGACCAGCCTCGGGGCAACCAGTTTCGGCGGTCCCTATAGCCAGTACCGGGCGCACAAGGCGCTGGAGTTGCAGTCGGCGCGGCAGGAACTGGCCACGGCCGAGCGGCAGGTGGCGGAGGCGGCCCGCAAGGCGCAGGAGGCCAGGGAGCGGCAGGCGCGGCGCGATGCCGGCGGCCGCAAGGAGGCCAAGCGGGGCGGGGCGCCGAAGATCCTGCTCGGCGGGCGCAAGGAGAATGCGGAAAACAGCGCTGGAGCCGGCTCGGTGCTGGCGGAGCGGCAGGCGGACGCTGCGGGTGCAGCGTTGAGCCGGGCACGGGAGCGGGTGGAGGTGCTGACCCCGTTCTCGGTGAAGCTGGCCCCGAGCGGGCTGCCCGCGGGCAAGACAGTGCTGCAGGCGAATGAGCTAAGCGGCGGGTACGATCCGGAGCGGCCGGTGGTGCGCGACGTCTCGCTGACCATGATCGGGCCGGAGCGGGTGGCGCTGGTGGGGCCGAACGGGGTCGGCAAGACGACGCTGCTCAACCTCCTGACCGGGCGGTTGGCCGCGGTCGCCGGGACCGTGACGCTGGGTGGTCCGCTGGCCATGCTGGACCAGCAGGTGAGCCTTCTCGATCCCGGGGCATCGATCTTCGGGAATTTCCGGCGCCTCAATCCGGAGAGCACCGAGAACCAGTGCCGGGCGGTGCTCGCCGCCTTCATGTTCCGCGCCGATGCAGCCTTGCAGATCGTCGGGACGCTCAGCGGCGGGCAGATGCTGCGGGCGGGTCTTGCCTGCGTACTCGGGGGGACGACGCCACCGATGCTGCTGGTGCTGGACGAGCCCACCAACCATCTCGACGTGGAGTCGATCGAAGTGGTGGAGGCGGGCCTGCGCGCGTTCGACGGGGCGCTGCTGGTGGTCAGCCACGACCCGGTGTTTCTGGAGAACATCGGGGTGGGGCGGCGGGTGGAGATTGGGTGATACCCTCATCCGTCTCGCGCTGTGCGCGAGCCACCTTCTCCCGCAAGGGGAGAAGGGGTGAAGGAGCCGCAAGTTCAGGGCAGGCGGGCAAGCCGCTCGGTGAGGAGGGCGTAGAAGCCATCGGCGTTGGCGGAGCGCATGAAGGTGGCGTTCCGGGGGCGGTCGGTGACGTGCCAGTAGTCGGCGACGGTCATGCCGATGGTCAGTTCGCTGGCGGTCTCGATCACGACGTTGCACAGCCGGCCCTCAAACAGCTCGGGCCGGAGCAGGTAGGCGATCACGGTCGGGTCGTGGAGCGGGGCGCCTTCCCAGCCGTATTTCTTGAGGTCGAACGATTCCGAGAAGGTCAGCATGTCGTAGACGGCCTGGCCGCTGCGATTGCCGAGGGCGCGGATCGCCTGCAGGCGCGCGGGCGTCGACTGCACCTGGTGGGTCACGTCAAGCGGCATGATGGTGATCGGCACGCCCGAGCGCAGGACCACGTCGGCGGCTTCGGGGTCGACATAGATGTTGAACTCGGCCGCCGGGGTGATGTTGCCGACCTCGAAATAGGCGCCGCCCATCATCACGATCTCGCCGATCATCTCGGCGATGCGCGGCTCCTTGACCAGGGCCACGCCGATATTGGTGAGCGGTCCCAGGGTGCACAGGGTGATGCTGCCCGGCTCGGAGGCCATCAAGGTGTCGATGATCCAGTCGACGCCGTGCTGCGGCTGCAGTGGAAGCTTCGGGTCCGGAAGATCAGGGCCGTTGAGGCCGGTGTCGCCATGGACATGCTCGGCGGTGACGAGGGTACGGCGCATGGGGCGGGCGCAGCCGGCAAACACCGGCACGTCGGTGCGGCCGGACAGTTCCACCACCTTGCGGGCATTGGTGGCGTTGTGATGGAGGCCGACATTGCCGGCGACGGCCACGATGCCGAGGACGTCGAGCTCCTGGGGGGAGGCAAGCGCGAGCAGGATGGCCACGGCATCATCCTGGCCGGGGTCGGTATCGATAATGATCTTGCGGGACATGGGTCTCAGGCTCAAAGCGAGTCGGGTGGCGCCACACTAGTCGGCTCAGGTGGCGGGGTCGACGGGCTGGAAGAGGAACATTCAAGCGGGCGAAACGTTGATCGCCTCGCGGGGAGTTTCAGACACTGGACGGGCGTATGGCGCGCAAAGCAGCTCCTAAAAACATGGACGAAAGCCAGTTCGAGCGCATCCTCGGCAATGCCGGGCAACTGGCGCTGGTATTCGTCGGATTGCTGGCCTTGCTGGTGGCGCTGCAGGCCGGGCAGGTGTTCCTGGCACCCGTGGCGCTGGCGATCATCATCGGGCTGATGTTCGGACCGGTTGCGGACCGGCTGGAAGGCGTGGGCGTGCCGCCGGCATTGTCTGCGGGGCTCGTGGTGATCGCGCTGATCGCGATGATCCTGGTGGGCATGGCGCTGTTTGCCGTACCGCTGTCGGACTGGGTGGCCCGCGCGCCGGTGATGTGGCAGCGGCTGCAGGAACAACTGGCGACGCTGGAGGGGCCGCTGGAAGCGATTGGCTCGTTCCAGTCGCAGCTGAGCTCCATCTTCAAGGACGGCAACTCGATGTCCGTCACGGTGGAAGACAATGCGCAGGTGATGACGCTGGCGATGCTGGCGCCGGCCATCGGCGCGCAGGTGCTGATCTTCCTTGCCAGCCTCTATTTCTTTCTTGCGACGCGCGAGCACATCCGCATCTCGGTGCTGTCGCTGTGCGTCAGCCGCCGCATGCGCTGGCGGACTGCACATGTGTTCCGCGATGTCGAGGCCAAGGTCAGCCGCTACCTGATCTCGATCACCATCATCAACAGCGGCGTGGCCGTGGCGGTGACGCTGGTGATGTGGGCGATCGGCATGCCATCGCCGCTGCTGTGGGGGGCGCTCGCAGGAGTGCTCAACTATATTCCTTATGTGGGCCAGGGGGTGATGATCCTGATCCTCTTGGCGGTCGGGCTCGGCACCCATACCGAACTGACGGCGATCCTCCTGCCGGTGGCGTGCTATGTCGCCATCAACTTCACCGAAGGGCAGATCATCACCCCGCACTTCATCGGCCGGACGATGACGCTGAACCCGTTCATCATCTTCCTGTCGATCACCTTCTGGCTGTGGTCGTGGGGACCGGTGGGAGGCCTCGTTGCCGTGCCGAGCCTGCTGATTGCCCAGTCGCTGCTGCTGCATGCGCTCCCGAGCAAGCCGCTGATGCCGAAGCGGCCGGTGCGCCGGACGCGTAACATGACCGATCGGGAGGCGCTGCTGGTCAACACCGCACAGGCCATCCGCGAGCAGACCGAAGAGGAAGAGACTGCGGAGCAGAAGGACGGCGAACCGCAAAGCGAGCGCAAGCAGGAGCGCATGCTGCCTCCGCAGGGTACGGCGCCGTCGGGGGTTGAGCAGTCGGTGTAGGGCGTCCATGCACGGCCGGCGCTTGACGGCTGCACCGCGCGCCACAACATTGCCCTGACCAGCAGGGGAATGAGCGTTGGCGGGCGAAGCAGTCGAAGCAGCAGGACACGCCGCCACACACGGGGTCGATCTCGTCCCGATTGTCGCATTGCTCGCCAGCGCCGTGATCGCGGTGCCGCTGTTCAAGCGGCTGGGTCTGGGGTCGGTGCTTGGCTATCTCGCCGCCGGGCTGCTCCTCGGACCTTCGGTCACCGGGATCGTCTCCAACCCCGAGTCGGTGCTGACCATTGCCGAACTCGGCGTGGTGATGTTCCTGTTCATCATCGGGCTCGAGATGGAGCCACGGCGGCTGTGGGCCCTGCGCAAACAGATCTTCGGGCTTGGCGTGACCCAGGTCGGCACCTGTGGTGCGCTGCTGACCGGCGCCGGCATCGTACTCGGCTTTGAGCCGGTTGTAGCCTTCATTTTCGGGATGGGGTTCGTCCTCACCTCGACTGCGATCGTCATGCAGATCCTGGGAGAACGCGGCGAACTCGCCAGCGACCACGGCCAGCGCATGGTGTCGATCCTGCTGCTCGAAGACCTCGCCATCGTGCCGCTGCTGGCGGTGGTGGCGTTCCTCGCGCCGACGCCGAACGAGGATGTGAGCATCCTCGAGCGCGTGGTGTCGGTGCTGGTGCCGATCGGGGCGGTGCTGCTGCTGATCTTCCTGGGGCGCCGGATCATGAACCCGTTGTTCCGGGCGCTTGCCGCCAGCAAGCTGCGCGAGGTGATGACGGCAGCGGCGCTCCTGGTGATCCTCGGCGCGGCGCTGCTGTTCCAGGCGAGCGGGCTGTCCACGGCGATGGGTGCATTCCTCGCCGGCGTCTTGCTGTCGACCTCGTCGTTCAAGCACCAGCTGGAAGCCGATGTGGAGCCGTTCCGCGGCATCCTGCTTGGGCTGTTCTTTCTGGCCGTGGGCATGTCGCTCGACCTCGGGGTGGTGGCCGACAGCTGGCAGATCATCGCCCTCAGCGTCCTTGTCTTCATGCTGATCAAGGCGGGAGCAATCTATGCGATCGCCAGGATGCTGCGGTCCAGCCATGGCGAGGCGCTGGAGCGGGCAGTGCTGATGGGGCAGGGCGGTGAGTTCGCCTTTGTGCTCTACACCACTGCGGTTGCCAACAGGCTGATCGACGGGCCCACCAATGCGGTGTTCACGGCAACCGTCATCGTCTCGATGATCCTGACGCCGTTCGCGATCATCGGGCTGCGCTATGTGATGCCGCAGGCGGACGGTCCATCGCTCGAGGGCGTCGAACCTGCACAGGGCCTGACAGCCAGCGTGCTGATCATCGGGTTCGGCCGGTTCGGCCAGATCGCCAGCCAGCCGCTGCTGGCGCGGAAGCATTCGGTCTCGATCATCGACAACGATCCGGAGATGATCCGCGCCGCGGCGCAGCTCGGCTTCAAGGTCTACTACGGCGATGGCACCCGGCTCGATATCCTGCATGCAGCGGGCGCGGCGACCGCCGACGTGATTCTGGTGTGCACCGACGCCAAGGAACAGACCACGCGCATTGCCGAACTGCTGCGCGAGCAGTTCCCGCTGGCCCGGGTGATGGCTCGTGCCTATGACCGTGGCCACGCCATCGAACTGGTGAAGGCGGGGGTGGACTACCAGGTTCGTGAGCTGTTTGAATCTGCCGTGGCTTTTGGCGGTAAAGCCATCCGCCGGCTGGGGGCCAGTGACGAGGAGGCGGCTGAGGTGGTGGAGGGCGTAAGGAGCCGCGACCGGCAGCGCTTTGAATTGCAACTGGCGGGCGAAGACTGGCGCTCGCTCGGGCGACTGTTGCTCAGCAATGCCGAAGACCAGGCGCGCGAGAGCGGCATGCCTCCCCGCTCTCCCAATTCACCGAGGGATGCCGACCCGGCTGGAGCGCCCGGCACGCCGCCTTGACGGGGCTTCCGCCTGCCGGAATTAAGTGCAAGACTGACAGTAACAGAGGGGAAGCTGTTCGTCATGGAACCTGGACTGCCATATGCCGCAAAAGCCACTCGTCACCGACGCGCCGACCCCCGGCCCGGGCGCTCCTACCGCTGAGGCGCTTCAGGCCGAAATCCTTGAAAGGCTGATCTACTCCGTCGGCAAGGACCCGGTGGTCGCCCGGCCGCACGACTGGCTCGAGGCGACGATCCTGGCGGTGCGCGATCGGGTGATGGACCGCTGGATGGAGTCCTCGCGCGAGACCTGGCGCACATCCAGGAAGCGCGTCTACTATCTCAGCCTCGAATTCCTGATCGGCCGGCTCATGCGCGACGCGATGAGCAATGTCGGGCTGATGGAGCCGGTGCGGCAGGCGCTGAAGAACCTCAAGGTCGACCTTGGCGACCTCATCGATCTCGAACCGGACGCGGCGCTCGGCAATGGTGGCCTGGGCCGGCTGGCGGCGTGCTTCCTTGAGTCGATGTCGACCCTGAAGATCCCGGCCTATGGCTACGGCATCCGGTATGTGCACGGGCTGTTCCGGCAGGAGATGAGCGAAGGCTGGCAGGTCGAACTGCCGGAGGAATGGCTTGCCCACGGCAATCCGTGGGAGTTCGAGCGGCGCGAGAGCGCCTACGAGATCGGCTTCGGCGGCCATGTCGAGCCGGTGACCGACCCGGACGGCGCGGTACGCCAGGAGTGGCGGCCAAACGACCATCTGCTGGCGGTGGCCTACGACACGCCGATCGTTGGCTGGCGCGGAGCGAGGGTCAACACGCTGCGCCTGTGGAGCGCGCAGCCGATCGATCCGATCCTGCTCGACAAGTTCAACTCCGGCGACCATATCGGCGCGCTCGAGGAAAGCGCGCGGGCGGAAGCGATCACGCGTGTGCTCTATCCGGCGGATTCGACCGCTGCCGGCCAGGAACTGCGGCTGCGCCAGGAGTTCTTTTTCTCCTCGGCATCGCTGCAGGACATCGTGCGGCGCCACCTGCAGCACTATGGCGACCTCGGCTCGCTGCCTGACAAGGTGGCCATCCAGCTCAACGACACCCATCCGGCGATTTCGATCGCCGAGATGATGCGGATCCTTGTCGACCTCAATGGCCTCAAATGGGCCGACGCCTGGCGGCTGACGCGCGGCACGTTCGGCTACACCAACCACACGCTGCTGCCCGAGGCGCTGGAAAGCTGGCCAGTGTCGCTGATGGAGCGGCTGCTGCCGCGGCACATGCAGATCATCTACCAGATCAACGCCGATGTTCTCGCCGAAGCGCGGCAGCGGGCCCGGTTCAACGACGCGCAGGTTGCCAGCGTGTCGCTGATCGACGAGAATGGCGGCCGCCGCGTTCGCATGGGCCAGCTGGCGTTCGTCGGCTCGCACTCGATCAATGGCGTGTCGGCGCTGCATACCGAACTGATGAAGCAGACGGTGTTCGCCGACCTGCACAAGCTCTATCCCGAGCGGATCAACAACAAGACCAACGGCATCACCCCGCGACGCTGGCTGATGCAGTGCAACCCGGACCTGACGCGGCTGATCGGCGATCGGATCGGGCAGGGGTTCTTCGACAACATCAACCTGCTGCGGGGGCTCGACGCTCACGCCGACGATCCAACCTTCCAGGATCAGTTCGCGGCGGTGAAGTTCGCCAACAAGGAACGGCTGGCCAAACTCATCAAGGCGCGGCTCAACGTCACGGTGTCACCCGAGGCGCTGTTCGACGTGCAGATCAAGCGCATCCACGAATACAAGCGGCAACTGCTGAACATCATCCAAGCCGTTGCGATGTATGACGAAATTCGCGCTCACCCGGAACGGGATTTCGTGCCGCGCGTTAAGGTGTTCGCAGGCAAGGCGGCACCGGGGTACTGGAACGCCAAGCTCATCATCAAACTGATCAACGACGTCGCCAAGGTCATCAATAATGACCCGGCGGTGCGCGGGCTGCTCAAGGTGGTGTTCCTGCCCAACTACAATGTGAGCCTTGCAGAGATGATCGTGCCCGCCGCCGACCTTTCGGAACGGATTTCGACAGCCGGCATGGAGGCCTCCGGCACGGGCAACATGAAGTTCATGGCCAATGGTGCGGTGACCATCGGGACGATGGATGGCGCCAATGTCGAGATGCACAAGGAAGTGGGGCCGGAGAACATCGTCATCTTCGGCATGTCGGCGGACGAGGTGAACGACAGGCGGGCCCGCAGCGAGGTGCCACGGTCGGCCATCGACAAGTCGCCGCGGCTCAAGGAAGCGCTTGAGTCGATTTCGTCCGGCGTGTTCTCACCGGACGACCCCAACCGCTACCGCGACCTGATCGGCGGGCTCTACGACCATGACTGGTTCATGGTGGCCCGGGACTTCGATGCCTATGACAGGGCGCAGGATCAGGTGAACGAACTTTGGCTCGACCGAAAGCGTTGGTACGGCATGGCGGTGCGAAACACCGCGCATGTGGGCTTCTTCTCCTCGGACCGCACCATCAGCCAGTACGCGGCGGAAATCTGGGGCGCCGGAGGTGATCTGCCGGTGAGTTGACCGGAAGGCACCACGAAGTTTGTGACGGGGGAGTGGGCGGGTGACCAAAGAAAGCTGGCAAGCGGATAGTCGGGAAGTGGAGGCGGTGGTGGCGGGACGCCACGCCAACCCATTCGCTTTCCTGGGCTTGCAGGAGGTGGACGGACAGTGGCTGCTGCGGGCCTTTATTCCGCATGCCGAGTTCGTCGACGCCTTCACGCTCGATGGACAGCCGCTCGGTCACCTTATCCCGCGCCACTCTGACGGGTTCTTCGAAGGCAAGGTCGATGTCGACCGGCGCCAGCCGATCCGCTATCGCGCCCGCAATGCCGGTGGCGAATGGGATGTGTATGATCCCTATTCGTTCGGGCCGGTGCTCGGGCCGATGGACGACTATTATATCGGCGAAGGCAGCCATCTGAGGCTGTTCGACAAGCTCGGCGCCCACGAGATGGAGTTCGAGGGAATCCACGGTACTCATTTCGCGGTGTGGGCTCCCAATGCCCAGCGGGTGAGCGTCGTCGGACTCTTCAACGAGTGGGATGGCCGGCGGCACCCGATGCGGAACCGCAACGGCATCTGGGAAGTGTTCATCCCGGTGCTGGGGACGGGAACGCTCTACAAATACGAGATCGTGGCCCGCGACGGCACGGTGCTGCCGCTGAAGGCCGATCCGTTTGCACGACAGTCCGAGCTGCGCCCGCGCACAGCATCGGTCGTGCCGGATCCGACGCCCTTCACCTGGACCGACCAGCGCTACATGGAAGAGCGGGCGCTCAAGGACTGGCGGCGTACGCCGATGTCGATCTACGAGGTGCACCTTGGCAGCTGGCGCCGGCGGGCCGATGGCGGCTTTCTCACCTATGCCCAGCTGGCCGAGCAACTGGTGCCCTATGCTGCGGACATGGGGTACACCCATATCGAATTGATGCCGATCTCCGAGCACCCGTTTGATCCGAGCTGGGGCTACCAGCCGACGGGGCTTTACGCGCCGACGGCGCGGCACGGCGAGCCGGCGGATTTCGCCCGCTTCGTGAATGCGGCGCATGAGGCCGGGCTCGGGGTGATCCTCGACTGGGTGCCGGCGCATTTCCCGACCGACGCACATGGGCTGGCACGCTTCGACGGCACCGCGCTCTACGAGCACGAAGACCCGCGCCTCGGCTACCATCCGGACTGGAACACGGCGATCTACAATTTCGGGCGCAAGGAGGTGCAGAGCTTCCTGCTCAACAATGCGCTCTACTGGCTCGAGACCTTCCACATCGACGGGCTGCGCGTCGATGCCGTGGCGTCGATGCTCTACCTCGACTACTCGCGCAATCCGGGGCAGTGGGTGCCCAACAAGCACGGCGGTAATGAGAACCTCGAGGCCGTCGAGTTCCTCAAGCGGGTGAACACCGAGGTTTATCGGCTGCACCCCGGCGCCTTCATGATCGCCGAGGAGTCGACCTCCTGGCCCGGCGTCAGCCATCCGGCCTATGCCGGCGGGCTGGGTTTCGGGTTCAAATGGAACATGGGCTGGATGAACGATACGCTGCGCTACATGCGCCGCGAGCCGATCCATCGGAAGTTCCACCATCACGACCTCACCTTCGGCATGGTCTATGCCTTCAGCGAGAACTTCGTGCTGCCGCTGAGCCACGACGAAGTGGTGCACGGCAAGCGTTCGCTGCTGGCGAAGATGCCGGGTGACGACTGGCAGCAGTTTGCCAACCTCAGGGCCTATTACGCCATGATGTGGGGGCATCCGGGCAAGAAGCTCCTGTTCATGGGGCAGGAATTCGCGCAGCGCGAAGAGTGGTCGGAGAGCCGCGCCCTCGACTGGTGGCTGCTGGACGCCGGCATGCATGAAGGGGTGCGCCGGCTGGTGACCGACCTCAACGTCGCCTACCGGAGCCTGCCGGCCCTGCATGCACGCGACTGCGAACCGGAAGGCTTTGAGTGGGCGATCGGCAACGACCAGCAGAACTCGGTGCTGGCCTTCGTGCGCAAGGCGCCAGGGGCCGATCCGGTGCTGGTGATCAGCAATCTCACCCCGGTGCCCCGCGAGGACTATTGCGTGCCGCTGCCGCAGGCCGGCCGCTGGGTGGAGCGCATCAACACCGATGCCGGATGGTACTCCGGTTCGAATACCGGCAACCAGGGCGGTGTTGCCGCGTATCCTGTCGAGGGGCGCCATTGGCCGGCAGAGGCCAAGGTGTTCCTGCCGCCGCTTTCGACACTGTTCCTGAAATACGAGCCGGACTGAACGGCTCGCCAACAAAGCTCCCGGGGTGGAGGAGGAAAAGGACAATGGCTGACTACAGGGTACCATCGCCGCTGGCTCGCGAAACCATGGCCTATGTGCTGGCCGGTGGCCGCGGCACGCGCCTGATGGAACTGACCGACCGCCGGGCCAAGCCGGCCGTCTATTTCGGCGGCAAGTCGCGCATCATCGA
>JAEYXQ010000163.1 GCA_023431205.1 Pseudomonadota bacterium
TCACTGAAGTGAAGCGCTTCGCCCGCCGCTTCTTCCGCAATCCGCTCGGCGTCATCGGGCTGGTGATCGTGCTGGCGCTGCTCTTTGCCGCGGCCTTCGCCAATGTGCTGCAGACGCACGACCCGTACCTGCCGAGTCTCTCCGATCGTCTCGCCGCGCCGAGCGCGGAATACTGGCTGGGCGCTGACGAACTCGGCCGAGACATCTATTCGCGTATCCTTCACGGCTCGCGCCTCACCCTGCTGATCGTCGCGCTGGTGATCGTCACCTCGGCCCCCATCGGGCTCATCATCGGCGCCGTCTCCGGCAATTCCGGCGGCTGGATCGACCGCATCTTCATGCGCGTCACCGACGTCTTCCTCGCCGTGCCGAAGCTGCTGCTGGCGCTCGCCTTCGTCGCCGCCCTCGGCCCCGGCATCGTCAACGCAGCGCTCGCTATCACCCTCACCGCCTGGCCGCCTTATGCGCGCCTGGCGCGTGCCGAAGCGCTGGTCATCCGCAACTCCGACTACGTCAACGCCATCCGCCTCGCCGGCGCAGGCGAGACGCGGATCGTCTTCGTCCACATCATCCCGATGTGCCTCTCCTCCGTCATCGTCCGCATGACCTTCGACATGGCCGGCATCATCTTGACCGCCGCCGGTCTCGGCTTCATCGGTCTCGGCGCCCAGCCCCCGCTGCCCGAGTGGGGCGCCATGATCTCCACGGGCCGCAAGTTCATCTTCGACCAGTGGTGGGTGGCGACCATTCCGGGTGCCGCCATCTTCATCGTGTCGCTCGGCTTCAACCTGCTCGGCGACGCACTCCGTGACCTGCTCGATCCGCATCTGAGGCAGCGCAATTGAGCAACCTCGTCGATATCGAAAATCTCCATGTCGCCTTCCGCAACGACGATGGCGAGTGGAAAGACGCCGTGCGCGGCGTCAGTCTTTCGCTGGGACGCGAAAAGCTCGGCATCGTCGGCGAGTCCGGCTCCGGCAAGAGCCTCACCGGCCGCTCCCTCCTCGGCGTGCTGCCGCCCTACGCCAGGATGTCCGCCGATAAGCTCATGTTCGACGGCCTCGACCTCCAGACCGCGACCCCGCGGCTCCGCCGCTCACTGCGCGGCGGCCGTATGGGCATGATCCTGCAGGACCCAAAGTTCTCGCTGAACCCGGTGATGCGCGTCGGCGCCCAGATCGTCGAAGCCATCCGCATCGGCGACCGCACGATCTCCAGCCGCGACGCCCGCAAGCGTGCTCTACAGACCCTCGAGCAGGTCCACATCCGGGAGCCCGAGCGCGTTGGCCGCCTTTACCCGCACGAGCTCTCCGGCGGCATGGGTCAGCGCGTCATGATCGCCATGATGGTCGTTCGCGAGCCCGACCTCCTCATCGCCGACGAGCCGACCTCGGCTCTCGACGTCTCCGTCCGCACCCAGGTCCTCTCCATTCTCGACGAACTGGTCACCCGCCGCGGCATGGGCCTGATCTTCATCAGCCACGACCTCAACCTCGTCAGTAAGTTCTGCGATCGCGTCATCGTCATGTATGCCGGCCGCATCGTCGAAACCATCGAGGCCTCGCGCCTGCGCGACGCCACCCATCCCTATACGCGGGGATTGCTGTCCTGCCTGCCGACCATCGATGGTCCACTCGACCCGCTCCCCACCCTCCAGCGCGAAGCGAGCTGGTCATGACGGCATCCGCTGACCATCACATGATAGAAGTTCACGACCTTCGCGTGAATTTTGGCACGAATATCGCGGTGCAAAACACCACTTTTGCGGTCGAGGAAGGTGGCAGTTTCGGGCTCGTGGGCGAGTCCGGCTCGGGCAAATCCACCATCCTCCGCACTATCATGGGCCTTAACCCCGACTGGTCCGGCACCATCCGCATCGCCGGCCTGGACCCGCACAAAACGGAGCGGAAACAAATGGCTAGGGTGGTGCAGATGGTCTTTCAGGACCCCTACGCCTCGCTCCATCCGCGCTATGTCATCGGCCACCAGATCGCCGAGCCGATGCATATCCACGGCATCGACAATCCGCAGCGCCGCACCGCCGAACTGCTTGATCTCATTGGCCTTTCCGCCGCGTTCCAGTTCCGCTATCCGCACGAACTGTCCGGTGGCCAGCGCCAGCGTGTCGCCATCGCCCGCGCCCTCGCGCTGTCGCCGAAACTGCTCCTTCTCGATGAGCCGACCTCGGCGCTGGACGTCTCGATCCAGGCCGAAATCCTCAACCTCCTCAACCGCTTGCGGCGCGAGCTCAACCTCACCTTCGTGATCGTCAGCCACGATCTCGCGGTGATTTCCTACATGTGCGAAGAGCTCATGGTCATGCGCAATGCCCAGCCGGTCGAGACCCTGACGCGCGAACAGCTCCGCTCCGGCGCCATCGCGTCCGACTACACCCGCCAGCTCATCGCCGCCGCCTAACGCGACCGCATCCCCTCGCTAATTTCCGCTTATCCCCGCTCTCCCCGGCGGCGGTAGAATGGCGCCGTCAGTTCAACTCACGGAGGAAATCCAGCACCGCAGCATTGAAGACATCCGGCCTCTGGATCGGCGCGAAATGGCTCACGCCCGCCAGTTCGACAAAGCGCGCACCGGGGATCGTTTCCGCGATGTATCTCGCATGCTCGGGACGAATGAAGTTCTCGTTTTCCCCGATCACCACCGTCACCGGCACCGCAACCGAAGCGAGGTCGGCCGCCGTGTAGTTGGGTTGCTCCCGCTGCATCAGCTGCAGCGCATCCGCCATCGTCTGGAAGTCGCCGGGATCGGGAGACAGCACCGCATAGTCCTTCACATGGCGCGAAAAGCACCGGTCGATCTCGGGCGTTGCCACGAAGGGCAGGGTGCCGGTGCCGTCGACATTGCAGGCAAAGAAGAAGACGCCGGCGATCCGCTCCGGTTTCGCCTTCGCCATCACCAGCCCGATGCACGCCCCGTCGCTCCAGCCCACGATCGGCGCCCGGGTAATCCCGAGCCGGTCCATAACCGCAAAGACATCCGACCCCATCAGCTCATAGCTGTACGGTCGCCCGTCCCGGC